>JBDLTW010000090.1:0-7586 GCA_039805605.1 Pseudomonadota bacterium | reverse complement strand
TATATCCCAAATTTGGAGTTCCCAAGGGAAGTAAAAATTATTTTTATTTTTAAAATAAATATGTAATCCACGATATTCTTGTTTATTTCGCAAATACCAATTTTTTAAATTGAGCTCATTTTGCCAAGTATCTAATAAATCTATTATTAACTTAATTTCGTGACCATTTAGGATAATACGTGCTCCAAAAATATCATTGAGCCAATTATTAACAGGATATTGATCTTCACCACTAGCATACCTATATATTTTATCTTCAATACTTTCACTGGTTTTTACTCGGTAAAAATACCTTAATTCTATATCTGACCGCATTAAATAATCATTAATACTTTCATGTAGTGTTAAACGGTATTGATAAATATGTGACGTAGGGACATGATTAATTGTTCTTGAAAGATTAATTTTTTCAATCTTACCAGCTTGAAAATAATCAGTTGAAAAATCACGATGTAAGCGATTAATTTCACTAATTAGTTGTTTTACTTTATCTATAGTATCCATATTAAATTTCTATTTTTAGTAGCAACAAATGGATTCCGTATTAAGTACGTAATGACTATCTACATATAGATTACGCACCTAACTCGGAATAATCATTAATAAATTAATCCCAATCTAAAGCACCACCACTTTGATATTCAGTTACACGAGTTTCAAAAAAGTTTTTTTCTTTTTTCAAATCGATCATTTCGCTCATCCAAGGAAAAGGATTGTGCGTTTGATTTGGGTACAGCTCAGCTAAACCAATTTGTGTCATACGTCGATTACAAATAAAACGTAAATACTCTTTAAACATTGAAGCATTTAAACCTAGTACACCTCGAGGCATAGTATCTTCAGCATAAGAATATTCCAATTCAACACCTTTATGAAATAACTCAATTAATTCAGCTTTAAATGCTTCAGTCCATAATTCAGGATTTTCTAATTTTATAGTATTAATTAAATCAATACCAAAATTACAATGCATAGATTCATCACGTAAAATATATTGATATTGCTCAGCAGCTCCCGTCATTTTATTCTGGCGACCTAAAGCTAAAATTTGTACAAAACCAACATAAAAAAACAAACCTTCCATAATACATGCAAATACAATTAATGATTTTAATAATTTCTGGTCATTTTCTAATGTACCCGTTCTAAAACTTGGATCGGTTAATACATCAATAAATGGAATTAAAAATTCATCTTTAGCTTTAATAGATGGAATTTCATGATATGCATTGAAAATTTCCCCTTCATCTAAACCTAAGCTTTCAACAATATATTGATAAGCATGAGTATGAATAGCTTCCTCAAAAGCTTGGCGCAGTAAAAATTGACGACATTCAGGAGCTGTAATTTGGCGATAAGTTCCTAACACAATATTGTTAGCAGCTAAACTATCTGCTGTAACAAAAAATCCTAAATTACGTTTTACAATTAAACGCTCATCTTCAGTTAAACCATGAGGATTTTTCCATAATTCAATATCGCGTTGCATATTAACTTCTTGAGGCATCCAATGATTAGCACAAGTAGCTAAATATTTTTCCCACGCCCATTTATATTTAAATGGTACTAGTTGGTTTACATCTGTTTGACCGTTAATAATTCTTTTATCTACTACATTTACCCGATCAGCACTTTTAGCAATCATAGAATCTAGACTCATATTATATTCCTTTACTTATTTAAAATTAATCTAATAATGCATCAATATAATCTTTAGCAACAAATGGACGCAAATCATCAATACTTTCACCAATACCTATAAAACGCAATGGAATTGGTCGCTCTTTAGCAATAGCACAAATCACCCCACCTTTAGCAGTTCCATCTAATTTAGTTAATACCAATCCAGTTAAACCTAATGCATCATCAAATGCACGGACTTGATTTAAAGCATTTTGACCAATATTGGCATCTAAAACTAACATAACCTCATGTGGTGCATTTGGTAAAGCTTTATTAATAACACGCTTAACTTTTTTAATTTCTTCCATTAAATTTAATTGCGTTGGTAATCTACCTGCAGTATCAGCTAAAACAATATCTATTTTCTTAGCAATTGCTGATTGAATAGCATCATAACAAACCGCAGCTGAATCACCAGATTGTTGTGCTACTACTGTAATATTATTACGTTTACCCCACTCAATTAACTGCTCACGTGCCGCAGCACGAAAGGTATCACCAGCAGCTAACATTACACTTTTACCTTGTTGTTGAAAATATTTAGCTAGTTTACCAATTGATGTAGTTTTACCAGCTCCATTCACCCCAACCATCATTATAACAAATGGTGTATGACCTTCAGTTAACAAAGGTTGTTCTAATGGACTAATTAATTCAGTTAAGGCATCATGTAATGCTCCTTTTAGCTCATTACCATCACTTAAACCTTTTAAGCTAACCTTGTTTTTAACTTCTGCTAATAAATGCATACTCGCATATACGCCAACATCAGAAGTCAATAAAACTCCCTCTAACTCATCATATAGATCATCATCGATTTTACCACCACCAAAAACACCTAATAGTTTTTTTCCTAAACTATCTCGGGTTTTACTTAAACCACGTTTTAAGCGTTCAGTCCATGATAATTTCTTTAATGGCTCTAATTCCTCGTGAATTTGCACTATTTCCTGCTTGATTTTAGGGGATAAATTGCTTTTACTTAGATCTACATCTTCTAGATAAGTAGTTTCAAAACCATGACTTAATGCTTCTTCATCAGTCTTTGTTTCAATTTTATCTTCTTGATTGGTTTGTTGCTCGACTAAACTTTGAACTACCTGTGTAGTTAACTCTACATTAGAATCTTGTTGTTCTTTATTCTTTTTTTTTAACCAGTTGAACACTATTAACACCTCTTAATAATTATTTTTCTATTACTTTATTATCAGTACTATATTATACCTTATTTTAACACCAATCGCTTAGCTGATTTGACAAGCATAAAATTGCTCAAATTGCCGAACTAATTGCTGATATAAATTTTCCACATTCAATAATTCATCATCTAAAGCAATTATTGGTAAAGACCTCAACCAAGTAATCTGACGCTTAGCTAGTTGTCGTGTACTAGCTTGACCATTCGCTACCATATCTAGATAAGTTAATTCAGTTGCCAAATATTCCCAAACTTGTCGATAACCAACACAGCGCATTGAATTATGTTTAGCAGTTAAAGTGGGATATTTTTGTTGTAACATCTCTACCTCTTGAATAAATCCATTATCCAACATACTTAGAAAACGTAAATTAATTCGTTCGTGTAGTAAATGCCGATTATTTGGTACAATAGCCAAAGGTAATATAGCAATGTCATCTTCAACCAAACTATTAATATGTTCTTTAGCCTGAGCCTCTTTCATTGTCAAATTAGTCATTAAACAAACTTCTAAAGCACGTTGAATACGTTGACGATCATTACATGAAATCTTTGTTGCACTATTAGGATCAATTTTCATTAAACGTTGATGCATCACTACATTGCCAAATTTGGTAAACTGATTATCTAACTCCAAACGTAATTCAGAATTAGCTTCTGGCAACTGTGATAATCCATTTAATAAAGAATTATAATACATCATCGTCCCACCAACCAATACTGGCAAATTACCTCGTTGACAAACTTCTTTGACTAATTGCTTTGCAATTGCTAAAAATTGAGCAACCGAATAATTTTCTAATGGTGATATTATATTAATTAAATGATGAGGTACGCTTTGTAATTCATCGTGACTAGGTTTAGCACTACCAATATCTAAATCTTGATAAACTAATGCCGAGTCAACACTAATAATTTCAATTGGATAATATTGCCCTAAACGTAAGGCTAACTGCGTTTTACCAACTGCTGTTGGTCCCATTAATAAGATTGCAGAATTATTATTTTTCTTTAAAAGCATATTTTTGTTCCATAATGTAATGAAATTTAGTTTGCCAATCAGGTGAAAAACCCATTAATTCAACATTCACTTGATATTTAGTGATTAAATTAGTTAAATTTTGCACAAATTGATTAGCTTTATTGACTTCTAAAGAACTCAATAAGTGAGTTATTAATAATAAAATACTATAAATTTTACCATCTTGACATAAATGCTCCAATTTTTGCCCTAAATCAGAATCCCAAGCACAATTAAACGTAAAATGTTGGTTCCATATTCGTGCATGATGAGCACAATTATTACGAATTAGCGTCAAATTATCTAATACTGCAATAAAAACACTATATGGTAAATGATAAAATTCAGCAATGCTATTTCTATCTTCTAGATGTTTTAAATTTGCAATTAATTTCACTAATTGACCTATTGTAAATAATTCCATAGCTACCCATACAGGTGGCAGTTCAGGATAATTATAACGTGTATAATATTGGTAAATTAATAAATCTTGGCTATTTTTTAATTGATATTGAAGACGCTCCAAGGTATCATTTAATTGTTTATGCTCATAAAATAATTTATGATTAGAATAGAAATGAGGTCCATACTTCCAACTCAATTTAATAAATTGTGTACGAATAGATATTTCAATTATTTCAATTACATCTAATAATAATATACGTAATTTACTATCAAACTTATAAATTTGTACAACTTGCTTGAAATGAGTGTTTGGTATATACTTTTTACCATTCGTATGCGCAAAAAATGGCACAGAATAACTTAAAAACCTATGAAAATATACCTCTTCTAAAAATTTATTTGCTAATTCAAAATTATCAATAATCATCCCACGCTGTTGTAAAATTGCAATTTGTTCTACTACACTACTTGGACTACCTTGATAAATATTCGTAACAGCTTCAGAATTTATATCTTTATTTTCAAACATTTAGCTAATTCCAATGTTATTATTTAATTATCATTTACCAATGCAAAATTTGGTAAAAATTTCACCCAATAAATCATCTGCACTAAACTCACCAGTAATTGACCCTAACTGTGTATGTGCATAACGCAATTCTTCAGCCAGAATTTCTAATTGTTGCCAATGCTGAAAAGCATTATCAATATGTTTAACTGCATTTTGCATGGCAATTAAATGACGAGTCCGAGCCAAAAATACATCTTGTTGATTATTTTGCCAACCGATCATATTTAATAACTCTTCTCGCAATAACTCAACGCCTAAATGAGTATGTGCAGATAAATAAATATGCTTAATTTGATTTTGTTCCATAACTTGAGGAGAATGATTGGTTAAATCAATTTTATTATGTACCACTAAATGTGGTAAATTAACGGGTAATTGATCTAAAATATTTTGATCTTCTATGCTAATCCCCAATTGATTATCAATCAAAATCATGACTAGATCAGCTTGTTCTAAAGCATTAAGAGCTCGTTTAATGCCAATTTGCTCAACCAAATCATCAGTATCTCGAATACCTGCAGTATCAACAATATTAAATGGTATTCCATTAATAATAATTTTTTGTTTAACAATATCACGAGTAGTTCCTGCAATTGGTGTAACTATTGCCACATCCTCATTTGCTAAAGCATTTAATAAACTAGATTTACCTACATTGGGTTGACCTAAAATAACAATATTAGCACCATTGTTAAGCAAAACACCTTGTTTAGTTGAATTAAACAATATTTTAATTTGCTCTTGTAATGTTTGTAATTTTTGTTGTATTTTAGCACTAGCAATAAATTCAATATCTTCTTCAGGGAAATCTAAAGTAGCTTCAACAAACATACGTAAATTAATTAGTTGCTGATTAATTTGCTGAATATATTGAGAAAACTCGCCACGTAAAGATTTAATCGCGCCACGGGCACTTGCTTCACTATCAGCATGAATTAAATCAGCAATGCTCTCTGCCTGAACTAGATCCAATTTACCATTTAAATATGCTCGTTTGCTAAATTCACCAGCTTGAGCCAAGCGACAGCCTAATTCAACACAACGCTTTAGTAGCATATTTAGCACCACTGGACTACCATGAGCTTGTAACTCAATAACGTCTTCACCAGTAAATGAGTTAGGTGCAGGAAAATAGATAACTAACCCAGAATCTAAAATATTTCCTTGATTATCATAAAAATTGCTATAATGAGTATAACGTGGTTTTAAGGTAAGATTAGGCTCAAGCATTTGATAAATTAAGTTAGCTAAGTTACTCCCAGATATTCTAATTACCCCAATTCCTGCATATCCACTACCACTAGCTATAGCAACGATATTTTCCACTAGATTTGTCATTGCCAATATTTCCTCTAAAAAGTATAAGATACGCTTACTTGCTCACCACTAATTAAACAGATATATTGCCATAATTTAGGCATCTTACTATATCTACGAATAATTTTACGTATCTTTGATAAAACCAATTGATTACTGTTGTTAAACTGTTCTCTTACTAACTGATTGAGTAATTGCCATAACCACAAATATTCAATTTGCTGATATAAATCATCAATAGTCAATTGTGCTAATCCATTTTGGCGAACTTTTAACCAATAATCAACAATTAAATCAATTACTTGACTCTCATCATGTTGTAAATTTAAAGCACAACATAATCGCTCTAGTTCGATCAAATGTAGATTATGTTGTAATAAAATTAACTCTACCTCTTGGGATAATAATTCTATTTCTTGTAATATATCAGATCGATCATAAAAATTCTTACTAAATAAACTTAAATCAATTAAACAAAATGGTATTGTTTTCATTATTGACGAGTTCCACATAAACATGCCCAACCATCAACTACCAAATAGACTTCCATTTTAAACCATTGTGCATAAATAGCACTAATTTCATCAATCTGCCCCTCTAAAATACCAGAAAGTATTATTTTACCACCTGTTGTAACATAAGAGGCTAAAGCATCAGCTAATAAACGTAAAGGATTAGATAAAATATTAGCTACAACCAATTGATATTGCTGAAGCTTAAATTGTTTGGGTAAGTAAAAGTTAATCTCTACTTGATTAATTAGTGCATTAGCTTGACTAGCTTCAATTGCCTGAGGATCTATATCAACCCCAGTAACAATTTGAGCTCCTAATTTTTTGGCAGTTATCGCTAAAATTCCTGAGCCACAACCATAATCTAAAACGCTTAAAGTTTTCTCACTAACATGCTCAGCTAAAAATTTTAGACACATGAATGTGGTTGGATGAGAACCAGTACCAAAAGCTAAACCAGGATCCAAAATAATTCCAGTAGCTTGGGGATGCGGTAAATTATGCCATGATGGTACAATAAATAAATCTGGAGTAATTTCAATTGGTTCAAATTGACTTTGGGTTAGACGAACCCAATCTTGATCATCCAATATTGATAATTCATAATTAAAATCATGCCCTAATTGAGTTTTAACAACTTCAATTAAACTATCTACATTACAATCAGCATCTAACAGTACCACAATCTTACTATGCTCCCAAAGTTTTTCAACTTCCATACCTGGTTCATTAAAAATTGGTTGCTCTAATTCAGTACCCTCATATTGATCTTCGATACTAACAGATAAGACCTCTAAGTCAAAAAATATATCAGATAGTTTATCGGCTAAATGCGAATTAATATGAATTACTAGTTGTTGAAAACTCATTAACATCCCT
>JBDLTW010000089.1:0-6708 GCA_039805605.1 Pseudomonadota bacterium | reverse complement strand
ATAAATAATAATTCAGGGCAAAATGCAAATAATATTCAGGTAGCAGGTTCTGGTTTATCGGTTAGCTATACTGTTGGTAATAGCGTATATTCTGCAATACAGATGATGGATGGAACTGCTTCTGGTGTTGGTGGCACCCAAACAATTGGTAATTTAGCCTTGTTTGACCCTAATAATTGTGTTACTTATAGTGGGAGTAAAGTACAAACTCTATCTACTGGTGGTGGACGCTGTACCTTTTATTTACAGTTAGTTGGTGAATCATTACCTGTTGGAGTTTATCCAATTGATGTAAATGTTAGTTATACCAATGGAAATACTAGTAATAGCGTTAGTGCAATTATTAATCAGCGGGTTAATCTATACTTGGCAGGTAAATTTAGTGCAAACCCTAGTGTAATGCTAACTAATGCGCAAAATTCAGCTAATCAATTAATTTCAGCCAATTATCCAGACAGTGATACCACTATGGCAATAACTCGTGATAGCTTTGGTAATGTGTATGCGGCTAGTATAGCAGGAAAGTTATATAAATATACAGGTGAATCAGCAAATTCATGGAGCTTATTAAAAACAGTTAATCAAGCAATTATTAGCTTAGCTAGTGATAATAGTGGAAATATTTATTTGGCTATGCTTGATGGCAGTGTTGATAAAATTGATTATGCAGGTAATTTAACTAGTCTAGGTAGTGTAAGTAATCCACGTAGTTTAAGTTTTAATAGTAATACTAATCAATTGTATTTAACTAGTGATAGTGCTATTTATAGTTGTGATTTAGCAAATATAACTAGCAATTGCTTTGTACTAAGTAGTTTACCTATACTAAGCAGCATTAATCAATTATTAGCTAGTGGGAATACATTTTATGCCGCAAGTAGCGATAGTAGTTATAGCTATGAATCAGGTGCTAGTACATGGTCGGGTATGGAGTCAGCACTAAATCAAGGATCAATAACATCGATAGCTCTAGCTAACGGTGGAGCTGGTACTAATTTATATATGATTGAATCAGGACAAGTTGCTAATTCTTCAGCGATTTATCAATGGTCAACTAGTAGTAATTCATTTGCTCCTGTAGTTAGTACTAGTGGTGCTAATCTACAAGGTGATGCTTATGGCTTAATTAGTGATGCGGGGAATGGATTATTTATTATTGGTTCTAATTTAATCAGTAGTGATTTAGCAACTAATGTTTATTTTAGTTATTTACCTTCTTCCGTTTTAGGTTTTACTTCAACACCATGGACAACAATTAGTGGTTTAACTGCAAATGATGAAGTTGTTGAATTAAAAACAGCTACGCAATTAACTAGCTATTAAAGGAAAATAAAAATATGAGACGTAATTTATTACTCAGTGCTGTAGTAATTTTATTAGGCGCATGTAGTGCTCAAAATAATGTGAGTTTTAACACACAAGTTGGTAGTTGCGCAGATGGAACGAATAACGCACCATATTGTATGGCAGTAACTATTCAGAATAATAACGGTGGACAAAATTGGATTAATAATACTAATTACCCAATTAAAAGTTTAACATTTAATTATTCAGGACCTTCAAATATTAGTTATCCAAGCTCATCGGGAAGTAAATTAGATCCGAATAATTGTTTAGGAACGACAATTAACCCTGGTGGAAAGTGTACTTTTTATCTATGGATACAAGGCGAATCATTGCCAGTTAACCAGAGCTTAAATATTAATCTTACTGCTAACTATACAGTTAAAGATACCTTATTTGGTAGTAGTTCTACTTCAAAAAGTGCATCATTTAATGTAACTGAAGTTGCTAATTTATTAATTAGTGGTGCAAATGGTTATGTTGAATCGTATAATCTAAATAATTTTGCCGGAAGTTATCAAGCTGAATCTTCAGAAACCTATGCTCAAAGCTATGCGAATGATAACTATTATGGATTTTTATATTTAGGTGGTAATAGTGGTATTTATGCTTCTGGAAATGGTAATTATGCATTTAATTTAACTAATTCAAGTGCGCCATTTACAGGTGGCGCAACAAATTTATTAGTTAGTGGAACTAATATTTATACACAACCTACAGGTAGTTTATCTAATACTTTGTATAGTTCTGGATTAGCAGCTGAATCATATAGTTGGTCACAATATGCTACAGGTTTAGCAAGTAATCTAGAACCAAATATTGCTGCGGTTAATAGTGGTGGTAATTGGTTATTTATGAGTAGTAATTCACAAGTTTATTCTTGTGGTAGTATTGCAGGAAGTAGTAGTAATACCTGTCAACCAGAGGCAACAACCTTAACTGGTACAGTTAATGCTTTAGCAACTACAACTTTAGGTAATACGGCTGATGGAATTGCTCTAACTGGTTTAATTGTCGCAACTAATAAAGGTGTTTTTGCTGAGTCAGGAACTAGCTTTGGCTATAGTACCAATGGTTGGTTACCAATTTATTCAAGCACCAATCCGACTGAATCATTACCGCAGATTGTTTCAATGACTAGTGATAGTAGTGGTAATATTTATTTAGCAGATATATCTAATCATTTGTATCAAATTAGCCCAAGCCAAGGTAATCTTGCACAGTTATTAACTTGGAATTTTATTAATTCTTCACCAGTAGCAGCGATGACCTATGATAATGCTGGACAAGCTTTATTTATTATTACCCAAGATAGTAAATTATATCAGTGTACTAATGCAAATGGTTGTATTGGTTTAGGTACTTCTAGTATTTCTCATCCAATTGGTTTAAGTGTTATTAGTTCATTAAATGATTAAGGAGTTATATGAGTTATAATTATAAACAGGCTAAATTTTATACAACGGTAAATGATTTGCGTCAGTTACCTCGAGTTAACCAAGAAATTGCTATAGTTGGGCGGTCTAATGCTGGCAAATCTAGCTTATTGAATACTTTAACCAATCAAACGCGATTAGCATTTACTTCTAAAACTCCTGGTCGTACGCAGCATATTAACTATTTTACCATTGGTGAGGGGACTTATTTAGTTGATTTACCTGGTTATGGTTATGCTAAGGTTCCTGAACCAATTCGCTTACATTGGGTTACTTTATTGGGTGACTATTTACAAAAACGCCGTGAGCTGGTTGGTTTAGTTTTAATTATGGACGCTCGACGTCCATTGCAAGATTTAGATCTGCAAATGATTGAATTTTTTTCGACAACAGGTAAACCATTACATATTGTTTTATCTAAAGCGGATAAGTTGACTCATCAAGAGAAAATTAAAACCATGCGCTGGATTGTTGAAGAAATGGAGCAATTAGGTATTGCGCATTTAACTGTACAGTTATTTTCTTCATTGAAAAAAACTGGGGTTAGTGAATTAGAGCAACAATTAAATCAATGGTTAGATAGTTGTGAAGAAGATCTAACTGAGTAATTATTGCTTATAATTCAATGGATTAGTTAAATTTTGGTGGTGGTTAATTTAAAATAGCTTAAATAAATAGTTGATTTTTTAGCTTATTTATTGTACAATAACCACCTCAATCAAATATGTGGGATCTTAGCTCAGTTGGTTAGAGCAGCGGACTCATAATCCGTTGGTCACTGGTTCGAGTCCAGTAGGTCCCACCATATTTTCTGTGTTCTACTTATCAAATTTTTTCCCATGGAAAAGTGGCTGAGTGGTTGAAAGTACTCCGTTGGAAGCGGAGCATACGGCAACGTATCATGGGTTCGAATCCCATCTTTTCCGCCAATACTTCACTGTGATTTTTCTTCCTTGCTTATGAATAAATCTAATAATGATTAGCTTGAAAAATATGCTATAATTATGCGTTTTATCGAGTTGTGTGTAATTAAACTTTTAAGGGTTAATCTCACCTAATAATGGTTAAATCATCAGAAAGGAACAGTGGATGAATTATCTAAACAACCAATTATCAATTAATGATAGTGCGATTTCTGCTTTAATTGGTCAAGAGGCTGAACGTCAAGAACAACATATAGAATTAATTGCGTCAGAAAACTACGTTTCACAAGCAGTGTTAACTGCTCAAGGTTCAATTTTAACGAATAAATATGCTGAAGGTTATCCGCAAAAACGTTATTATGGTGGTTGTTACTATGTTGATCAAATTGAACAAATTGCAATTGATCGACTTAAACAATTATTTGGTGCTGAATATGCTAACGTACAACCGCATTCAGGTTCACAAGCTAATCAGGCAGTTTATTTTGCAGTTTTACAGCCTGGAGACACGGTTTTAGGTATGTCATTAGCACATGGTGGGCATTTAACTCATGGATCACCAGTGAATTTATCAGGTAAATTATTTAACTTTATTAGTTATGGTTTAAATGAAGCTGAAGAAATTGATTATACACAAGTAGAGAAGTTGGCTTTAGAGCATAAACCAAAACTTATTGTGGCTGGAGCTTCGGCATATTCATTGCGGATTGATTTTGCAAAATTTCGTGAAATTGCTGATAAATGTGGAGCCTTATTAATGGTTGATATGGCACATTATGCAGGATTAATTGCAGCTGGTGTTTATCCTAATCCAGTACCTTTTGCTGATTTTGTTACCTCAACTACGCATAAAACTTTACGTGGTCCACGTGGTGGAATTATTTTAGCTAAAGAACAATATGCAAAAATACTAAATTCATCAATTTTCCCTGGTTTACAAGGTGGTCCATTAGAACATGTAATTGCGGCTAAAGCTGTAGCATTCGGTGAAGCATTGCAACCTGAGTTTAAAACTTATCAACAACAAGTTGTAATTAATGCTAATGCATTGGCAAATGGTTTAATTAAACGTGGTTTACGCATCGTTTCTGGACGTACTGAATCGCATGTTATGCTGGTTGACTTACGAAGTAAAGGAATTACAGGTAAGGTTGCTGAAGAGGCATTAGGTCAAGCTAATATTACAATTAATAAAAATGCAATTCCTAATGATCCAGAAAAACCATTTGTAACTAGTGGCATTCGTTTAGGTACTCCTGCAATTACTAGCCGAGGTTTTGGTGTTGCAGAATGTGAGATTTTAGCTAATCTAATTGCTGATGTTTTAGAAAATCCGACCAATGAACAGGTTATTCAACAAGTAAAACAACAAGCAATCGCTCTATGTGCTAAATTCCCTGTTTATAGTAATTAAATAGTTTTATTTTAATCTAGTAAAGCTCCACTCTAAGAGGGTGGAGCTTTTTGTCTGTTAACAACTACTTCTTTGAGTGAGTTGGAGATAATGATTGCTGATTTGTTGGTGTAAATAATGAGCTAATTGCTCTCGATTAGTAAATTGTTCAGTTGATACTGGATCCAATACTGTAACTGTGATATTTAATTCAGTTAGTTTTAATGTATTCATTACGGTAGTAAGCCAACCAACATTAGCAAAAGATACCTCATGGGCAATTTGTCGATTCTCTTTTTGGTAGCATAAAACTACTGGATAAATTTTACTTTTAGCTAATAAAGCAGCTTCAAGCAATGGTGCTTTGAAGTCTAATATACTTTGACCATCTGAAGTTTTGCCTTCGGGAAATAAACCAACTGTTGCGCCTTTAGTCAGTAAATTAGCTACTTGTTGATTTACCGTTAACAGTTCTTTTTTATTTTTACGGTTAATAAAAATTGTGCCACCTGCTTTAATTACTTGACTCAAAATAGGCCATTTAAGCATTTCAATTTTACCAACAAACTGTAAAAAGCAAACTCGATACATTAACACAGTATCTAACCATGAAATATGATTAGCTACAATCATGCTATTAGCTAGATCAATAGGATTTAATTTATGTCCTTGATAAATTAATTTTGCTCCTGTTGAAGCGATTAGGCAACGAGTCCAGAGTTTACGAACTGTTTGACGAACTAAAATTTTGGAAAATGGATAAATAATTAAAACTGCCAGTACAATTATGCTCATGCTTAAAATAACTGCACTAAAACGTATTTTAGCTATTAAATTGCGCATTCAAATAATACCCTTGTCTGAAATAATGGTTAGAAAAATAGTATAGTTAGTTTAAAGGTTTACTAGCTAATAGTTTTAACATTACATGATACAAATCATCATTACGAAAATTAAATCTAAATTCACTTTCTTTAAGATGTAAATAACTTTTATGTTTAGCAACACCTTGAAATTTAGACATTCTTAACTTGACAAATTGCCAAAAATTATCTAAATTAGATACATAACTAGTTCGATTTAGATTGCTTTGTTTATGATCATAACCTATAGCAACTAAGTCATCATTTTGTTTTAATTCAACGGCATGAATAGTTAAATTTTGATTAGATTTACTCAAAAGTTTAGTTAGTTTTTCTTGAGTACAATTAGTTAGCATTTCTACATACACTTTACCTCGTCGTTTTAATAGTCCTAAATTCGTATTAATTTGACTAGCTAAATTTGCTGGTGGACTAGAGTTAAGTTCCTCTTTAAATGGTGCATTTGTTTCACAAAATTCAGCGATACGTTGCCGAATTTCATTCAGATAGCGGTTAACCGTATTACGATTAATTGTAGTTAACAGTGCAATTTGTGTCGCAGACATGTCTTCAGCAAAATACTTAATCATTTTGCGAAATTTATATTCTGAAATTTTCGCTCGACGTACATAGCGATTTTTAATCATTTCCATAATATTTTCCCTCGATTTTAATCATGAAATTAATGGGCAATCAATCTTTTATTAACTTAAATTTTGCTCCAAGTGGTAATGTTTTATGGTGAATTA
>JBDLTW010000088.1:0-3065 GCA_039805605.1 Pseudomonadota bacterium | reverse complement strand
GGTTATGGTAATATTGGTTCGCAATTATCTGTGTTAGCAGAATCATTGGGTATGCAAGTTTATTACTATGATGTGGTGGAAAAATTACAATTAGGTAATGCTAAGAAGTGTAATAGTTTAGATGAATTATTAACACAGGTTGATATTGTAAGTGTTCATGTCGACGGTCGTAGTAATAATGCCAATATAATTGGAGAACGTGAATTTAAGTTAATGAAAGATAAAGTTATTTTTATTAATTTAAGTCGTGGTCATGTGGTGAATTTAGATGCCATGGTAGAGGCATTAAATTCAGGTAAAATTTTGGGTGCAGGGGTTGATGTCTTCCCTTACGAACCAAAAAATAATCAAGAGGAGTTTATTAATAAATTACGTGGTTATGATAATGTAATTTTATCTCCACATATTGGTGGTAGTACCGAAGAAGCTCAGTTAAACATTGGTGAATTTGTTGCTCGACGAATTATTAATTATATCAACGCTGGAGATTCAACGCAAAGTGTTAATTTGCCGAATATTCAATTACCAAGCTTAACTCAAGCACATCGGTTGGTACATTTACATAAAAATACGCCAGGTATTTTGGTGCAAATTAATCAAGTTTTAGCCAATCATAATGCAAATATTTTAGGGCAATATTTAAAAACCAATGAAAGCGTAGGTTATGTAATTAGTGATATTAATGTAGTTTATGATAAAAACGTTATTCATCAATTGAAAAAAATTGAAGGAACACTAAGTACCCGTGTTTTATATTAAAAATTAAGTTTGCTTTACAATTAAATTTGTGATAGAATACCCAACTATAACAAATACTTATGTTTGAGATTGTATTGTTATACATTCGTTAAGCATAATAGTAGAGTAATTTAGTAGGGTATTTTCATGCTATAATAATGTTTTATTTTATTAATTAGCAATTTTAGGAGCAGGAAATGCCAAAGATCACTATTTTACCTCATGATGAATTATGTCCTAATGGAGCGGAATTTAACGCGCAAAGCAATCAAAATTTATGTCAACTGTTGCTGGATAATGGAATTGAGATTGAGCATGCGTGTGATATGTCTCGTGCTTGTACTACTTGTCATGTGATTGTCAAACAGGGGTTTAGTTCCTTGTCTGAGCTTGATGAGTTAGAAGAAGATTTATTAGATCGCGCATGGGGATTAACTTCGCTATCACGCTTATCATGCCAAGCATTGCTTGGGGATGAAGACTTATTAGTACAAATTCCGAAATATACGATTAACCATGCAAAAGAAGGCTAATATGAACAAAAAAAATAGTAATAGCCAATACTTAGCTCATGATGATCATTGCGGTCATGTCCATAGTGATAATAGCCACAATAATTTAGCACATCATGATCATGGTGAACATGGTCATAGTCATGATTTTGCCGAGATGATTCGTGAGAGCAGTGGCAGTACTTTGTTTTGGTGCTTAATCTTAACCTTTAGTTTTTCGCTAATTGAAGGTGTAGCTGGTTGGATTATAAAATCTATTGCACTACAAACTGATGCGGTACATATGCTAACTGATGCAGCTGGTTTATTAATTGCCTATATTGCTAATCGTATTTCCAGACGTCCTGCTAATATTAGCTTAACTTTTGGGTATGGTAAAGCAGAAGTCTTAGGTGCATTAATTAACTGTATTTTTACTTCAATTTTGACTATCTGGTTACTAGTTGAAGTTATTGAACGCTTTTTTAATCCAGTTACAGTTGAGGGGGCATCTCTATTTATCGTAGCTACAATTGGTTTTATTGTTAATGGATTAATCGTATGGTTATTATCACGTAATTCACACTCACTAAATACCAAGGCAGCTTTAATTCATGCTCTAGGTGATTTATTAGGTGCCTTAGTTGCTATTATTGCCGGAGTTGTAATTTATTTTACTAATTGGTCTATTGTCGATCCTTTACTGTCTTTGATTGTAATTGTATTATTATTAATTTCTAATTATAAAATCATGAAAAAGTCCGCGGTTATTCTGATGGCAGGAGTTCCTGAACATTTAGATTATGAGCAAATTGGTGGTGATTTACGTAATATTAAAGGAATTGTTGAGGTGCATGATTTGCATGTTTGGTATATTTCCGCTAATCAAGCTGCCTTGGCTGCTCATGTAATTGCCTGTAAACTTGATGAATGGCCAATAATTTTACAAGATTGTCAAAAAATATTATTAGAAAATTATTCAATTAGTCATGTGACTTTACAAGCTGAATTTGATGATATAAAATGTAAGCAGATTGGATGTTGTACCTAAATCAATAATTAATTATAACCTAAATACAAAGGAGTGTGTAATATGAAATCATATTTTAGCATTAAATATTTAAAGCATGAATTACAGCCAATGTTATTAGGTAAATATTGGATTAATGATTTGACCGCAGGTATTACAGTTGCATGTGTTGCTATTCCATTATCTCTAGCCATTGCCTTAGCTTCAGGTGTAAGTGCGGGTAGTGGCTTAATTTCAGCAATTATTGGTGGAATTATCGTTGCTTTGTTTGGGGGAACTCGTTTGGCAGTTACTGGTCCCGCAGCAGCCATGGCAATTATAATTTCTTCGGCTATACAACAACATGGTTTGGCTGGGTTACTTGTAATTGGTATAATCTGTGGATTATTACAATTTTGTGCTGGTTTATTAGGGCTAGGAAGATTTGTTAAGTTAGTACCTTTGCCTGTAATTGGTGCTTTTAGTGCAGGAATTGGTTTAATTATTGTGATTGGACAATTGCCTAAGGCATTGCAACTTCCAGCTTCGCAAAAAAATACTTTTTGGGCTGTGGTTCAACATTTATTTGTTAATTTAGAGCACAGTAGTCTACTGGCTTTGATGTTAGCATTATTAACCTTAATTATTTTAAAAGTACTCCCTAAATTCTATCCTAAAGCTCCAACTCCGCTTATTGCCGTATTAGTACCAAGTTTGCTGGTTAATTGGTTAAACTTAGATAATATACTATTAGTTGGATCTATTCCTCATAGTCTACCACTACCTCAATTGCCTAATTTTGCTCAAATTCAAGATTGGAGTGAATT
>JBDLTW010000087.1:0-16114 GCA_039805605.1 Pseudomonadota bacterium | reverse complement strand
TTTAGTAACTCGAGATTTATCACCAGCTGATTTAGTGCATTTCAAAAATTCAAATTTTGATGGATTTATTACTGATGTCGGTAGCCGTACTTCACATACCGCTCTAGTTGGGCGTAATTTAGATATACCTGCGGTAGTTGGCGTAAGTAATGCGCGTCAATTAATTCGTGATGAAGAAATTATCATTGTTGATGGTATTCGTGGTGTGTTAATTATTAATCCCGATAAGGTGGTTTTAAATGAATATCGCCGATTAAAAAAAGAATGGAATGAATCACTACAGAGATTAAAAGCAATTCGTAAAAATGAAACTATTACTTCTGATGGAGTTAAGGTTGAATTATTTGCTAATATTGAATTACCTGAAGATATCGATGAGGTCAAGTATAATAATGCCAATGGCGTTGGTTTATTTCGTAGTGAATTTTTATTTCTTAAAGATGATTTACATATAGCTAATGAAGATGAGCAATTTGAAGCTTATTTAAAAGTGGTCAAACCACTAAAAAAATTACCTGTAACTATTCGCACTGCTGATTTAGGAACTGATAAAAATCCAGTTTGGAATATGGCTCATGGAGAAGCTGAAAATCCAGCATTAGGTTTGACAGGTATTCGCTTATCTCTCGCTGAATTAGGTTTTTTCAAGATGCAGTTACGAGCTATTTTACGCGCTTCCCATTATGGAAATGTTAAAATTATGTTTCCAATGATTTCATCAGCGTGGGAGTTTAAACAAGCACTTAACCAAGTTGAACAGGTAAAACAAGAACTACGTGATGAAAATATTCCCTTTGATGAAAACATTAAAATTGGTAGTATGATTGAAATACCATCAGCAGCCTTATCACTAAAGAGTATTTTAGCCTATGCTGATTTTATTTCAGTGGGCACTAACGATCTAATTCAATATTTATTGGCAATAGATCGTAATGATGAGAGTGTTAATTATTTATATGATCCATTGCATCCTGCAGTATTACAGGTGATTAGTCATATTATTCGTACCGCTAATAAAGCTAATGTTCCTGTAACTATTTGTGGTGAAATGGCAGGTAATGCGAAACTAACTCGCTTATTATTGGGCATGGGTTTACGCCAATTTTCAATGTATGCTGCTAATATTTTAAAAATTAAAGACATTATTCTTAATTCAAATATTAATGAAATAACACCATTAGTCAGTAAAATTCTTCGTACTGAAAATCGTGAGCGTATTTATGAATTAGTTGATAAATTAAATGAAGATTTAGACGTATTTTAAGGTGATCTTATGCAATTAAAAACCATTAGTAAATTTATTTTAGGGGTAGCTTGTGGATCATTATTGACCATAAGCATTTATGCAACAGCAGAAAATCAAGAGAATAAATTAGCAGATAATAGATTATTGTCAACAACTATTCCTGATGATGAAGTTAATACATTTGCTAAAATATATGCAATTACTAAAAATTATTATGTTGAAAGTGTCACTGATAGCAAATTAATGAAAGGTGCTATTGATGGTATGTTAACTAATTTAGATCCACATTCTAATTATTTAGATGCTGATGAATATAAACAATTAACTGAGATGACTAGTGGCGAATTTGCTGGTTTAGGCATGGAAGTTAGTCGTGAAAAAACTAATGATGGCGTTAAGGTGGTGGCACCAATCTATGGAACACCAGCATATTTATCTGGAATAAGAAGTGGAGATATTATTGTTAAGATAGATGGTAACCCAGTTGCTGGAATGAGTGTTGATGATGCGATAAAGCGAATGCGAGGTAAAGCAGGAACTTCAGTTAAACTAACTATTGCTCGAGCTAATGAATTAAAGCCAATCCAATTAGTAGTAAAACGAGCTAAAATTTCTTTAAAGAGCGTAAAACGTGCAGTATTAGCACCTAATTATGGTTATATTCGAATTACTAATTTTCAAGCGGACACAACTAATCAATTGGCAGAAGCCTTAGTTAAATTAGCCAAGGATAATCCTAAGCTTAAAGGTTTAGTTTTAGATTTACGTGATGACCCTGGTGGAATCCTTCAATCCGCAGTTGGTGTTAGTAGTGCGTTTTTAGCACCAAATAGTTTAATTGTCTATACTAAGGGTAGAGTTAGTGAGGCTCAACAAAAATATTTTGCTAAGGCTAGTGATTATGATATTAATGGTAGTCAACAACAGGCATTAGATAAAATTCCTGCCATGTTTAAAACCATACCAATGGTTGTATTAGTTAATCAAGGCACGGCATCGGCATCTGAAATTGTCTCAGGAGCATTGCAAGATTATCAACGAGCTAAAGTTATTGGTACGCGTACTTTTGGTAAAGGTTCAGTACAAACCTTAATTCCTATTTCAGCAACAACGGCGATAAAATTAACCACGGCATTGTATTATACACCTAAGGGGCGTTCAATTCAAGCCGAAGGAATTAAACCAAATATTATCGTGCAAAGTGAATACAGCGATTTATTAAATAGTTGGGATTTATCTGAAGCAAATCTAGATAAACATATTAATAATCCTAATCAGAATAAATCTGCAGTAGCTAAAGAAAGTAGTAGTGTTCCAGTAATTCGCCCACCTAAACAAATAGCTACTCAGGCCGAATTAGATGCTAAATTGGATGCGCGATTAAAATCTGTGCCTAACGTAGTAAATCAAGAACAGGCTCAAATTGATTTGGCTGATGATTTTCAGTTGAAATGGGCATTAAATATTTTAGAGGGTAAACCATTACCCCAAAATTCTGAATCTCAAATTAAAACGACTAAATAGGAATAGGTAAATGTCAGAAAAAATTATTGCACCGAGTATTTTATCTGCTGATTTTGCTAATTTAGCCCAAGAAATTAGCGATGTAATTGCTGCAGGAGCAGATTGGATACATTTTGATGTGATGGATAATCATTATGTACCAAATTTAACTATTGGTCCAATGGTATGTCAAGCAATTAGACCATATTGTATCAATACGCTAATTGATGTTCATTTAATGGTGTCACCAGTTGATCAAATGATTGAAAGTTTTGCCCAAGCTGGAGCGGATATTATTACCTTTCATCCTGAGGCTAGTTTACATATTGATCGAAGTTTAGCTTTAATTCGTAGTTATGGCTTAAAAGCTGGGTTAGTATTTAATCCTGCAACACCATTAAGCTATTTGGATTATTTATGGGATAAGTTAGATGTGATTTTATTAATGTCGGTAAATCCTGGCTTTGGTGGTCAGGCGTTTATTCCTAGTACCTTAGCTAAAATAACGCAGGTGCGTAATTTGATTAATCAACATAACCCAAATATAATTTTAGAAGTTGATGGAGGTGTTAAAGTTGAAAATATTGCAAAAATTGCTCAAGCAGGTGCAGATGCTTTTGTGGCTGGAAGTGCAATTTTTAATAGCCCAGATTATGCGACAACGATTACTCAGTTGCGTCAACAATTACAATAATAATTTTTTTAAGGAATAAAGTATGCAAACTACTATGGATAGTTTAACTTATCAACATTTTTTAATTGGTATTTTTGCAGTAGCGAATAATTTCCCTGCTGTTGGACCTTTTTTAAAAATTTGCGATGGATTAGATCGTAGTGATCAATTACGTTTATGTAAAACTGCAACTATGACTTCAGTGATTGTTATGTTTGTTGCGCTTACGCTTGGTCATATGATTTTAAGTTTTTTTGGAATTTCAATTGATGCATTTCGGATTGCAGGTGGAATTTTATTATGTTCATCAGGAATGCGCATGATGCATTCTAAACCACATAGTGAAGAAGAAAACCAAAGCAGTGGAGGTAAAAATAGTTACTCTAAAGTTATTTCTTTGGCAGTTATACCAATTGCAATCCCACTAACTACAGGAGCAGGAACATTTTCAACAATTATCATTTTTTCTGATGAAGTAGGTAGAAATTGGGCTGCTTTAGGTTTATTGGTAGCGGCTATTTTAACTGTAGCACTAGCAATTTATTTTATTTTCCGCTCAGCAACACGCTTATTAGATTTACTTGGTCATACGGGCATGGATGTCTTAATTAAAGTAGTTGGTTTATTTACTTTAGCCTTAGGTACTCAATTTATTATTGCTGGTACAAGTAGTGCTTTTCCTGGTTTAATCAGTTAGATGATATAGATTGATAAATTAATGAATTTAGATCAATTACAAGATAATGCTCAATTGGCTGTAAATTTACTAAAGCGTATGGCTCATTGTGATCGTTTATTAATTTTATGCCATCTTACTCAAGGAGAGTTAAGTGCGGGTGAATTAGCTCGGCGTTCGTTATTGAGCCAGTCAGCATTCTCCCAGCACTTAGCAATTTTACGCCGTGATCAATTAGTGTTAACTCGAAAACAAGCACAAACGGTATATTACTCTTTAGCTAGTAATGAAGTGTTGCAAATTTTATTAACGCTTAAACAAATTTTTTGTCATGAGGAAAATCTTAATGAGTCAAATTAAATATATAGATGGTCAACAAATGAAAGAATTATGTCCAAATGGTGATTATACTGGTTATGTAATGATTGATGTGAGAACAGCCTTTGAATACAATAATGAGTATATTGCAGGAAGTATTAATATTCCTTTAGCTGAATTAGGAAGTGTACCGATGAACCAATTTGCGGACAAAAAAGTAATTTTTCATTGCCAAAGTGGTATGCGCACTGATGCTTATGAATATTTGCTTGAACAATTGGTAACTTTAGAATCTTTTTGTTTACGTGGAGGTATTCAACAATGGAAAAATGCCGGCAATCCGACACTAGGTCGTTAGAAAACAACTCTGCTCCCGTTATTTCATTATTGCGTCAAGCACAATTTATTCAAGCTATAGCAACTTTGGTTGGTATTATTTTAGGTAATTCAGTATCACAATGGTTTTATATGTTAAGTATTTTAAGCGGAATTTCGTTATTATTTGCGAGTTTAGCCGATGAGTGCATTATCATTAAATTATTGTCTCGTTTACCGTGGAATAAATAAGGAGATTTATTATGCGTAAATTATTGTTATTGCTTATTTGTAGCTGTTGGTTTAGTTGGTGTGCTAATGCGGATAATAGCATTAATGTTGATGACCCAATGGATATGCAATTTGATAATGCACGTCAAGCTTTAAGTAATTCAACTAATCAACAATTAACTATTGAACAAGCTGAACAACAAAAAATTAATATAAATAATTCTACCATAGACAATTCATCTGCGACAGACCAAGCAACAATTTTACAAGATCTGAATACAAATCAAGCTAATCAATTAAATAATTTAACTAGCACTGAGCCAAACACTGATATTAGTCATAGTCAAACTAAACCAGTAACTAAGTATAAAATTGGTCGTGATACACCACAATATGAGCAAGGTAAGGCAGGTAGTGCTGATTTAATTGCTTCATTATGCGAAAAAAATCCCCAACAGTGTGCTAAAGATATGCAACAATTGCATAAATATAAATAAAACATTTTTTGAGATGAGGTATAAGATGTTAAATCAAGTAGTAGAACAAGTAACACAGCGTATTATCGAGCGAAGTAAAGATACTCGTCAAGCATATTTAAAAAGAATGCAAACACAATATGGTAAAAGAGTTAAGCGTGAGCAATTGGCTTGTACTAATTTAGCGCATGTAGCAGCTGCTGAGGAAAACAAAGTTAAAATTCGTTTAAAAAACATTGAGAGTCCTAATATTGGTATTGTAACTGCATATAATGATATGTTATCAGCGCATCAACCATATTATCGTTATCCAGAGCGTTTAAAACAAGTTATTTTAAATGCTAATGCTACCGCACAGGTTGCAGGAGGTGTTCCTGCAATGTGTGATGGAGTAACACAAGGGCAAGTTGGCATGGAATTATCTTTGTTATCACGTGATATTATTGCGATGAGCACCGCAGTTTCATTATCGCATAACGTATATGATGGGGTAATTTGTTTAGGTATTTGTGATAAAATTGTTCCCGGTTTATTAATTGGCGCATTAACCTATGGTTATTTGCCAACAATTTTTATTCCAAGTGGTCCAATGCCAAGTGGAATTTCTAATAAAGATAAAGCTGAGACACGTAAATTATTTGCTGAAGGTAAAGTAGGTAAAGAAGCTTTAATGGATTCAGAATTTAAATCTTATCATGCTGCTGGTACTTGTACATTTTTTGGTACAGCAAATACTAATCAAATGATGATGGAGATAATGGGTTTACATATTCCTAGTTCATCATTTGTTGCACCAAATACGCCATTACGTTGGCAATTAACAGATTACGCAGCTAAGCAAATTGTAAATAATACCGCACAACGAGAAAATTTTACCCCATTGTGTGAAATTGTGACAGAGAAAAGCTTAGTTAATGGTATTGTTGGTTTGTTAGCCACTGGTGGTTCAACCAATCATACTTTACATATTCCTGCAATAGCTAAAGCAGCTGGAATTATTATCACTTGGGATGATTTTAATCAATTATCTCAAGCAGTACCATTATTAGCTAAAGTTTATCCAAATAGTGCTTATGATGTTAATCAATTCCATCAGGCTGGTGGAATGAGTTATATTATTCAACAATTACTAGCTGGAGGTTATTTACATAATGATGTAAAAACAGTGGTTGGTAGTGGTTTAGAGGCGTATACTAAAACGGCTACTTTGGATGATGCAGATAGTTTATCGTGGATAAATGCGCTAAATAGTGATAGCAATATTATTCGTAGCTATGAACAACCATTTAGCCATGAGGGCGGATTACGTTTATTAACGGGTAATTTAGGACGTAGCGTTACTAAAATTTCTGCGATTGCGCCTGAAAATCGTTATGTTAAAGCCCCAGCTCAAGTTTTTGTTAGTCAAGAACAAGTGCTAGAAGCTTACAAACAAGGTAATTTAAATTGTGATGTGGTGGTGGTATTAAAATATCAAGGACCTAAAGCTAATGGTATGCCAGAATTACATGCATTGACTCCCGCATTGACTTCTTTACAAGATCAAGGTTATAAAGTAGCATTAGTAACTGATGGACGAATGTCAGGAGCATCTGGCAAAGTTCCAAATGCGATACATTTGACACCTGAAGCGGTCGATGGCGGTATTGTGGCTTTAGTAGAAAATGGTGATATTATTGAATTAGACTTAGAACAAGGTATTTTACAATTACATATCGCACCAGCTGATTTAGCTAAGCGTCAAGTTAATGCTCCTGATCTAAGTGATAATTATTGTGGTTTTGGGCGTGAGTTATTTAATAATTTACGTAAAAATGCAACTAATTCAGAAACAGGTGCCACTGTATTTTAAAACCAAGACCTAGTAGATATAACGGTAATAATATTTACTAGGCTTATTATTTTATCTCTTAAAAGGTATTTTAATTATGCAAAATATGCCAATTATGATTGCTAATCGTATAGTTCCCGTTGTGGTGATTAATGATATTAGCGCTGCTATTCCTCTAGCTGAGACTTTGCTCAAGGCTGGAATTAATAATATGGAAATTACATTACGTACGCCAAATGCTTTGGCTATTATTAGTAAGTTAGCGCAAGAAGTTCCTGAATTAATAGTTGGTGCAGGAACTATTTTAAATCGTGATAACTTTATCAGTGCTTTTGAAGCTGGAGCTAAATATATCATTTCGCCAGGTTTAACTAGTGAATTAATCAACGTTGGACAACAGTATGCGGATAAAATTAAATTTATTCCAGGAATTTGTACACCATCTCAAGCTATGGATGCATTAAATGCTGGATTTAACCAAGTTAAATTTTTTCCTGCTGAACCATATAATGCATATGCAGTGATTAAATCATTAGCTGGAGTTTTTCCACAATTACAATTTTGTCCAACAGGTGGGCTAAGTATAGATAATGTTGAACGATATTTAAGTTTAGCTAATATTTTTGCGGTTGGTTTATCATCAATTGTTGAAGCCAAGCTAATTGAACAACATAATTTTGCGGAAATTTATCAGCGTTGTTGTCAGGTAATTAATTTAGTTAAGTCTAAGGAGACGTTATGATCTATTCAGCAGAAACATTAAGCCTAATTCGTAGTGCTATTCGTGATATTCCCAATTGGCCAGAACCTGGGGTAATGTTTCGTGATATTTCAACATTATTAAAAAATCCACAAGCATTTCGGGCAGTTGTTGATATTTTAGTTGAACGTTATCGAAATTCTGGAATTAATATAGTTGCAGGTTTAGATGCTCGTGGCTTTATTTTTGGTCCTATTGTAGCTTATGAATTGGGTATTGGTTTTGTGCCAATTCGTAAAAAAGGTAAATTACCGTATACTACAGTATCAAAAAGTTATACTTTAGAATATGGTGATATTAATACTGTGGAAATGCATATTGATGCAGTACATGCTGGAGACAAAGTATTAGTTATTGATGATTTGATTGCAACAGGTGGAACGATGTTGGCTGCGTGTTCGTTAATTACTGAATTAGGTGCAGAAGTTACCGAATGTGCAGTAGTAAGTGATTTACTTTACCTAAACGGTAGTAATTTAATTCGTGAACAAGGATTTAAAGTATTTTCCATTCTAGAGTATAAATAAATTTAATAAATTAATTGTTTGGTCAGGGGATAAACTATGTTTGATTATATTGTAGTTGGAGCAGGTTTTGCAGGTGCTGTGATGGCAGAACGCATTGCTACTCAGTTAAAAAAACGGGTTCTAGTAATTGAACAACGTGGTCATATTGGTGGGAACTGCTTTGATTATTATAATGAACAAGGTATTTTGGTTCATAAATATGGTCCGCATATTTTTCACACTAAAAATAAACAAGTTTGGGACTACCTAGCTCAGTTTAGTGAATGGAATTTATATCAGCATCATGTGATGGGATATATAGCAGGAAATTTAATTCCTATTCCATGTAATTTAAATAGTCTTAAGCAATTATTCCCCAGCGAAATGACCAAGCAATTAACTAGTAAATTAATTAATCAGTATGGTTACGGAGCTAAAGTTATGTTAAATGATTTATTAGCTAGTAACGATCAGCAATTAATTCAACTAGCTGATTATTTAGCCAATCACGTGTTTATTAATTATACGAAAAAGCAATGGGGAGAAGTAAAAAATTATCGTGAATTAGTTGATTATGCACTAGCGAAGGCATTTATTCACATTAGTTTAGATGATCGACATTATCCTGATGAATATCAAGGTATTCCCCGCTATGGTTATACTAAGTTATTTGAAAATATGCTACTACAACCTAATATAAAATTATTACTCAATACGGATTATCGTGAATTAATCACCCTTAATCAACATAGTAAACAAATTAAATTTATGGGACAAGCTTTTACTGGTAAATTAATTTATACAGGTAAGATTGATGAGTTATTTGATTTTAGTTATGGCGAATTAAGCTATCGTAATGTAGAGTTCAAACAGCATACTTTTACTAAGGAAATTTATCAGTCAGCGGCTACAATTTTATACCCAAATGATTATGATTTATTACGAATTACTGAAATGAAATATTTAACTGGACAACAGCATCCATATACAACCATCATTGAAGAGTATAGTAAGCAATGTAGTCGTCATGAAGTACCATATTACCCCTTGCCAACTCAAGATCAATTAAGTTTATTGGCTAGTTATCAAGAACTGGCTGCGGAATATTCTGAAATTATTTTAACAGGTCGTTTAGCTAATTATCAATTTTATAATATGGATGAAGTCATTGCCTTATCCTTAACTAAATTTGCTCAATTAGTTTAATCTAGCTATGTCACAAGTTTATCTAAATTGTCGTTTCCTCACCCAGAGAATTACTGGTGTACAGCGTTTTGCTGTAGAGATTTGCCGTCAATTGGATTGTTTAATTAATGATTACCCACAGCTCGAATTAATTGGACTTTTACCTCGTCAAGCAATTTTAGCACAGTATGGACAACAAACATTTAAGCATATAAAATTATATCAGGTAGGTAATTTAACTGGACACTTATGGGAACAACTTGAATTACCCTATTTCTCTCGTGGTAAATTATTAATTAATTTGTGCAATGCGGCCCCATTAATTAAACGTCAGCAAATAATTACAATACATGATATTATTTTTACTACTAATTATGATAGCCAGAAATGGTGGTTCAGATCATGGTATTATTTAATGAGCAAAATTAATTTGCATCAAGCGAGAGTTGTTTTTACGGTATCAGAATTTTCTCGTCAAGCAATTGCCAAATGGAGTAAACGTAATTTAGCTGATATTATTGTGCTAGGGAATGCTCCAAGCTTAGCTAATTATAAGTATGCGGATGAAATTTTAACCCAATTAAATTTAACCAGTGGTAATTATTTTTTATTAATTGGTTCAAATTCCCGACGTAAAAATACTCAGATGGTAGCTAAATTATTTGCTAGTTCAGATAAATTAGTAAATTTTAATTTGGTAATCGTTGGTGGTCAGTATTCTAATTTAAAACATGTAACTCCAATTATTGCACCAAATATTATTTATACTGATTATATCACTGATTGCCAATTGCGTAGTCTTTACCGTAGTAGCCGAGGATTAATTTTTCCTTCTTTATACGAAGGTTTTGGCATTCCATTGCTTGAAGCTATGGCTGAACAAACTCCAGTGCTTGTTTCAGATATTCCAATCTGCCATGAAGTTTGTGCTACAGCTGCTTTATATTTTAATCCCAAGCAAAGTCAAGAACTTGAGCAACAATTATTAAATTTATTAAATCAACCTGATTTAGCCAATCAATTAGTTGCCAATGCTAATTTGCGTCTAGCTAATTATCACTGGCAATCTTATGCAAAGTTAATTTTAGAACAGCTTATTCAATTTAGTTAGTTTGCTTTAGAAGACTCTAATTTTTGATTATCAGGTAAACGATCAATATATGATTTAACCGCCATTGCATCAATTAGTCTACCGCCTTTACCACGACTATTTAAAAAAGCCATTACTACAGGACGATTGTCAACGATTGCGTATAAAACTAAGCAGTGACCAGCCTCATTAATAAATCCAGTTTTAGATACTTCAATATTTAAATTATCATTGCGTACTAGTGCATCACTGTTTAAATAGTGATGCGGTCGATTAGGCGTTAGCATTACATCTGCACCTTTTGTCGTAGTATATTGGCGTATTAATGGATAATTATATGCTGCTTTGACCATCTTAGCTAAATCAATCACGGTTGATTTATTTTGCGGAGTTAAACCCGTTGGATCATAAAAATGGCTATTTGTCATACCTAATTGTTTGGCTTTGGTATTCATTTTTTGAATAAATTCACTCATTCCACCAGGATAAGCAGTTCGAGCAATAGCAGATGCAGCCCTGTTTTCTGAAGACATTAAAGCTAATAATAGTAAGTCACGCCGTCTTAACTCCATACCAACACGTAATCGTGAGAAGGTATTTTTTAAAGTATCAACATCGGCTTGACTAATGGCAATATATTCATCTAAATCTTTATTTGCATCTAATACTACCATTGCCGTCATTAGCTTAGTAATTGAAGCAATAGATAATTGAGCAGTAACATTTTTACTAACGTAAACTTGATTATTTAATGCATTAATAGCATAACCAGCAAAAGAATTTAAACGCGGTTGTGATAAACTCGTAGTACTATTGGCGCTCTTAATGTTGTTAGCAGATTTAGGTTTAGCTGAGATCACTTTGTGCTTGGGGGTGCTATTGCTATGTGCTGATTTTTTCTTATGTTGGTGTATAGCATGTGTTTTATGTTTAGCAACTTGATCTAAAATTGGATCACTAGGTTGGGTATTAGCTAAGGCTAGATTATATATTCCCATAGCTATAGCTAATAAAATTAAGCGTTTTTTCATAGATAATTTGGCTACAGTAGAACAAATAATTAAATTTTGTACTGGTGCTGTGCCTGCTCCTTTCTGGCAAAATCTGGTTAATATTTAATTCTGGTTAATATTTAATTATTTGGGCGGAATAGCCCAGCTATGTAATTTGCATTCTAGTGCATTTGCTTGTTAAAAATCTACAACTGTAGATGGTCTCTCGTCCACACGTTACTCATTTAAAACTAGCTTGGTTTTTGCGATTATCTGCATGTATGTGTCCATAACTTGAACATTTTTGTGATGTGGAGTCTAGCATTATACCATATTGTACTATTGCTTTAGAAAAAAGACAACTTCAATAATGAAATTACTGCTGATTAAAAATCATTTGTTCAGAGTAATGAATTTTTGTTAAGAAAATTTTTTATTCCCATAATTTTAGATTAATTAGTTAATTTTTTGCTTAAATTAGAGCATCTAAGCAAAAATACCACATCAATAAAGATCTTGTTATTATTACGCTTTAGCATTTGTCAAGCACTATATTTGCTAAAATAGCAAATATTTAGGTTGAGGTTTTAGTCAATTAGGGTTATAATCCACCCTGTAAAAACACACCTAATAGTGTCAGTTGGAGAAATTAGACACTATATATAGTGTTATTGTATTAGAAAGGTTTATGAATGAATTTAACGAATTATGGACAAACAATTGCACCAATTGGTGATTTTTCAATGTATCATGTAGTGCGTAGGAACGGTGATGTAGTAAAATTTGATCCCAGTAAAATAGCCGTAGCAATTACTAAAGCATATGCGGGAGTGCATGGTGTTAATACTATGTCTTCAGTTGGCGTACGTGATCAAGTTACGCAATTAACCAATATGGTAGTTTTAGCTTTAAAAAATCGTAAACCAGATGGTGGTTCAGTACATATTGAGGAAATTCAAGATCAGGTTGAGTTAGCTTTAATGCGTAGTGGTGAACATGAAGTTGCCCGAGCTTATGTTTTATATCGTGAAGAGCGCAAACATGAGCGTGAATTAGAGGGAATAAAGTGTCCATTAACTACAATAACCGTAAATTATGCGAATGGTGAACAAAATAAACTAAATATTAAAGCGTTATATGCATTAATTCAAAATGCATGTGAAGGCTTATTGGAAGTTGAAGCTAAAGCAATTTTAGATGAAGCGTTAAAAAATTTATATGATGGGATTAATGAACATGAGGTATTTAAATCTATTATTTTAGCCTCACGCCAATTGATTGAAACCGAACCAGCGTATAATGCAGTAACTGCACGTTTATTATTACATACTATTCGTTATGAAGTTTTAGGTTATGAAATTAATCAAATTGAAATGAGTGAACATTATCCGCAATATTTTTCTCAATATATCCAGCAAGGTATTGAGGCTGAGTTATTAGATCCACGTTTAGCTGATTATGATCTAGTTCAATTAGGTAAAGCACTAGAAAGTAAACGTGATTTTCAATTTAAATATTTAGGTTTACAAACTTTATATGATCGCTATTTCCTGCACATTAATGGACGTAGAATTGAATTACCTCAAGCTTTCTTTATGCGTGTAGCGATGGGTCTAGCTTTAAATGAAATTGAACGTGAACGTCGAGCAATTGAATTTTATAATTTATTATCAAGTTTTGATTTTATGTCGTCAACACCAACTTTATTTAATTCAGGAACTTTACACTCACAATTATCTAGTTGTTATTTAACCACAATTGGCGATGATTTAATTGGCATATATGATGGAATTAAAGAAAATGCTTTATTGTCTAAATTTGCTGGTGGTTTAGGTAATGACTGGACACCTGTTCGTGCCATGGGTGCGCATATTAAAGGCACTAATGGTAAAAGTCAGGGGGTAATTCCTTTTCTTAAAGTGGTAAATGATACGGCTGTGGCAGTAAATCAAGGTGGTAAGCGTAAAGGTGCTGCTTGTGTTTACTTAGAAACATGGCATGCTGATATTGAAGAGTTTTTAGATTTACGTAAAAATACTGGTGATGATCGTCGTCGTTGTCATGATATTAATACGGCTAATTGGATCCCTGATTTATTTATGCAAAGAGTACATGAACAAGGCGAGTGGACTTTATTTTCACCAGATGAAGCACCTGATTTGCATGATAAATATGGTATTGAATTTACCAAAGCTTATTTACATTACGAGCAATTGGCTGCTGAAGGTAAATTACGCGTTGGTAAAAAAGTTTCCGCATTGCAATTATGGCGTAAAATCCTAACTATGTTATTTGAAACAGGTCATCCATGGATCACTTTTAAAGATCCATGCAATTTGCGTTCTCCACAACAACATGTTGGTGTGGTACATAGTTCAAATTTATGTACCGAAATTACTCTAAATACTAATGAAAATGAAATTGCAGTATGTAATTTAGGTTCAATCAATTTAGTTAATCATTTAACTGAAACTGGTTTAGATTTTGCTAAATTAAAAAATACGGTATTTACAGCAATGCGCATGTTAGATAATGTGATTGATATTAATTTTTACCCAGTATTAAAAGCACGTAATGCGAATTTGAAACATCGTCCAGTTGGATTGGGTTTTATGGGTTTTCAAGATTGTTTACATCATTTACGTATTCCTTATGCTTCAACTCAAGCGGTGGAATTTGCTGATCGATCAATGGAAATGATTGCTTATCATGCATATTGGGCATCTAGTGAATTAGCTCATGAGCGTGGTTGCTATTCAAGCTACAAAGGAAGTTTATGGTCACAAGGTATTTTACCTTATGATTCGATGGAGTTAATTGCCAAATCGCGCAATAACCCAGAATACTATCAAGTTGATCAATCACAAACCTTAGATTGGGAGGCATTACGTCAACAAATTAAAACTTATGGTATGCGTAATTCAAATTGTTTAGCTATTGCGCCAACTGCAACAATTTCTAATATTGTTGGGGTAGCTGCCTCAATTGAACCAACTTATCAAAATATTTTTGTAAAGTCTAATTTATCAGGTGAGTTTACTGTAGTTAATGAATTTTTAGTCAAAGACTTGAAGCAGCTTGGTTTATGGGACGAAGTAATGCTAAGTGATATTAAGTATTTTGATGGTAGCTTAGGACGAATTGATCGAATTCCTGAAGAATTACGTCAATTGTACGCCACAGCATTTGAAGTTGATCCTAAGTGGTTGGTTGAAGCTGCTAGTCGTCGCCAGAAATGGATTGATCAAGCGCAGTCATTAAATTTATATGTGTCACAACCATCAGGGCGTAAATTAGATGAATTATATCGTTTAGCATGGGTACGTGGTTTAAAAACTACTTATTATTTACGTACTTTGGCAGCTACTTCGGCAGAAAAATCTACAGGACGTGGTGGAGAGTTAAATTCAGTAACTGCTGACGGAGCAACAGGTAGTTTTGCGAGTAGAGCTAATGTAACAGAAGCTAATATACCAGCAACTGATGCAAAATTTTGCTCAATTGATAACCCTGATTGTGAAAGCTGTCAATAATTAACTAGTTAGTTAAAAATAGCCTTTACTTAAAGAGTAAAGGTTGTTTTTTATGGTATTTAGGATTAGTATGTTAAATCGTCAATCTTCAATTAATATTTCAATTGTATTATATAAAAATAAACCAAATCAGGTAATTGATTTAATTCAAGATATTCTTAGTAGTAAGGATATTAAACTTAATCATATTTATTTAATCGATCATTCACCAACTAATGACTTAAATCAGCTAAGTCAAATTGCATCACAAGTTATTTATTACTTCAATCCTTCTAATCTTGGCTATGGTGCGGGGCATAATCTAGCAATTAAGCACTCGATTAATAATTTAATTGATTTTCATTTAGTTGTAAATCCTGACATTCGCTTTAATCAACAGGTACTAGCTGAATTAATTCAATTTATGTTGAATAAACCACAAGTAGGCTTAGTTATGCCTAAAGTTTATTACCCTGATGGACGTTTACAAGCACTATGTAAATTATTGCCAACGCCATGGCAAATTATTGCTCGGCGGTGTTTGAGTCAACAACGATTGGATCAGCTCAATTATCAATATACTTTACAAGCTAGTGCTTATAATCAGATTATGCAAGTACCTTATTTGTCGGGTAGTTTTATGTTATTTAGGGTTGTTGATTTAGCAATTATTGGTGGTTTTGATGAAAGATTTTTTATGTATTTTGAAGATACAGATATTAGTCGACGTTTTTATCAGCAACAAAAAGCATGGTTTTATCCACATGTCAGTATAATCCATGAACATAATCAACAATCCT
>JBDLTW010000086.1:0-3527 GCA_039805605.1 Pseudomonadota bacterium | reverse complement strand
ATTTTGATTAGCTAGTGCATCCAATTGTAATCCCATCCACGTAAATTTATCACAAATTTGACTACGAAATATTGAGCTATTTTCGCCAATTCCAGCAGTAAATATCAAGGCATCAATTCCTTCTAACGCAGCAATATATGCACCAATATATTTTTGTAGTGCATATTTAAAATATTCTAATGCTTGTTGCGCTTTTGGATCATCGCTTTGCTCTAGTATGTGCATATGTTCACTAATTCGACCAGAAGCTCCTAACAAGCCGCTATGTTTAGCTAATTCTTGTTCCAAACTATCAATGCTAAATAAATTATTCCTTAATAAATAAAAAATTGCATCAGCAGGAAAATCTCCCGCACGAGTTGCCATAGGAATGCCTGTTATGCCACCAAATTGCATTGAAGTATCAATACTTTTTCTATTTAACATTGCGCACAAGCTCGCACCACCACCTAAATGGGCTACAATAACTTTTTTTAGTTCAGGCAAATGTTGTTCTAGTTGTAAACTAATATAACTATAAGAAATACCATGAAACCCCCAATGGCGTACCCCTAAATCGCTAATTTTAGTTGATACTGGATAAAATTCAGCAACCTGAGGCATACTACGATGAAATGAGGTGTCAAAAGTCGCACTTTGCTGAATTTGTGGAAATCTCTTGGCTAAAATTTTAGCCCCCATAACTTGATAATGCTGATGGGTAGGTTCGAAATTGCTTAAACTAGCTAAATAATCAATACTCTGGTTATCTAACTTAGTTGCCTCAGAAAAACGTTCACCACCATGAACAATGCGATGTCCAGCATATTTAATGGGTAATTCTGAATAAGATTGTTGTAACTGTTCAAGTAGTATTTGTAATGCTATTTCATGATCCACTTGCTGATTCATTAACTGTACTGAAAATATGGTATTACCTTCTGAATTTTTTATATTAAAAGTTGAATTATGTGGCATCCCTGCAAATCCTCCACTAGCAATTAGCTTAATCTGATTATTTAATGGGATATAGACAGCAAATTTTAAACTGGTTGACCCAGAATTAATTACTAAAATACCGATTTTTTGAGTGTTCATTAGTTTTTCTCCTAGAAATTTATATTGAAGCAAAAAATTACCTTAGTTAAGATAATGTTATTGCGTAATTATAGCACAAATATATAGGGGAATTTGTAAGATTACATAATACAACAGGGCTGTCCATGATAATTATTGCTCTAATATAGTACGTAAAGTATAATTACCACAAGCAGCTTTTTTACGTAATCCTTTTAAACTAGTGCCTTTAAACTTATTTTTGGAGATTTGCAATAAATTTAATGCATTATGTCTAACCATAGCAATATTTTCTGCAGCATTACCACTGTATATCCCTGAGTTGTCTTCATTAAATGTTACATCTAAACTCCAATGTTCACGGGTTGCTTGATTAATTTTTTTCGCTTCTGCTGGTAAACTAGAAATATAGTAACGTTTTTTATTAGTTACACTATCTCCAATTGTGCGAGTAGCACTAATGCATACAATAGTTCTCAGACCTGGAAATTTAAGCCCCCCCTAACCAATCGATTTTATCTGTTACAAAACACTCTCGCTCTTCTATTCTCCCATGCCCACAATCAATATCTTGCGCAATATTTAAACTATTTTTTGAGTTATTCATATTTTCATTAAAAAATTCAACTACATCATTATGTAAAATTGCATGATTTCCTTTTAATGCTAAAATATAATCTCCTTCTCCATCAATTATTTTCTGAGCCCAAGCAAATTAAGTTATAATAATTGCCTTAGATATTATTACTTATTTAAATTTTTTAAAGGAGTGTAGACTTGACTGCTACAACTAATACCTTAAATTACAAACAACATAATTATTATCTAACCTTAATTTTATTATGTCTAGGTTATTTTATTGATTTTTATGATTTAACCATCATGGGAGTTGGATATAACGAGTTACTCAAAGAACAATTTCATATCACTAATCAATTACAACTACAGCAAACTTATCTTTTAATTAGCAATTGTCAAACTCTTGGTATTTTTATTGGTGCATTTCTCTTTGGTACCCTCGGCGATAAAATTGGACGCGCTAGTGCCATTCGTTATAGTATTTTACTTTACTCAATTACCACTATTTTAGCAGTTTATACACCATGGCTAGAGGTATTTATTTTCTTGAGAGTTCTATCCTATATTGGCTTAGCTACTGAATTTGCTACTTCCACGGTTTTAATTATTGAATTGTTTTCACACAAATCAGCACGCTGGGGTACTGCAATTTTATACTGCTTTGGTGTTTTAGGTGGAATTTGCGCTACCTCAATCGGGATGTTATCATGGAAAATAATGTTTTTAAGTGGTGGTATAGCTGGTTTAGTTTTATATTTTGCACGTAAAAACATAACAGAATCACCAGCGTTATTGGCGGTAAATAAACAATATAAATCTGAACTAGGTAGCTTAATTTTACTAATTAGTAATCGTCATTATTTAGCAATTTTAATTAGATATTTCATTCTGATTTTACCTTATTTTGCTTTAATTAGTTTAATGTTTTTATTTCCTAACTACATCATAAAAGACTATAGCTTAGGTCAAGCAACGCGTATATTACTATTAGGTTTCTTTATCGGTAATATTATTAGCAGTTTATTAAGTGCATATTATTGGTCTAAATTAGGTAATCCATTTGGATTTATGTTAATTAGCTTAATTATATTTATTAGTTTAATGAGTAACTTCGCTCATATTTCTGAAACTTATTTATGGTTATATAGTTGTGGTTTAGGTTGTATAGGAGGAGGCTATCCAATTGTTTGTACTCAATTATTAGCTCATGAATACCCTGTCTATATTCGTAGTCTAGCAAGTAATGCCCTGACTGCATTAGGACGACTCTCAGGAATTATATTTAATTTATTAATTACCAACTGGCTGATGAATAAACAAGCATTTATTCATCAAGTTATCTATACTTCAATTATTGTATTTTTACTAGCATTAGGTAGTTTAATTTTAAGCCGAAAAAATATTCAAAATCAAGTTGTTGTTTAACTCGTGTTATTTAAAAAGCCCATAATTCATATGGGCTTTCTCCTTAATAAGTTAAACCAAGGCTAACCATAGCTCCAACTTGATTTTGTGGATATAATTCATACTGTTGGTTAAATGTTTTACTTGCCGTTAATTTACTATAAGTATAAAAACCACTTACACCTATTTGTAACTCATCCCATACATTAGCTTTAACCCCTAATAATGAAGTAAGCTGAATATTATTCGCCGAGCTATAATCTGAAGTTGGTTGTGAACGATCAGAATTATATATTAAATTTTGATCATAATAAAATAACCAATAATGATCAACTTGATACTCTAATCTAGCACCAAGACCACCAGTTAAAAAATAATCTTGCGTAACATTAGCATTTAAGCTTTTAGTACCATCTGGATTAGTGGTTTGATTATTGTTTATTGCATTTGAAGTTAAATTAGTATTACGTCCAATTAAAGCATAAGGT
>JBDLTW010000085.1:0-4244 GCA_039805605.1 Pseudomonadota bacterium | reverse complement strand
GTAATAGTGGTAATAGTGGAAGTAGCAAAATCAATCCGCTTACATCAGTAACTAAGCCCCAGAACTCTTTAGTAATTAAAAACGGTGAGCCTGTTCATATTCCTGAATTAAATGCACTAGTACCGCTAATTAAGGTAAGAGTATCAGGCAATCGTTATCAACTATGCTCTGGAGTTTTTCTTGCTCCAGATAAAATTTTAACCGCATCTCACTGTGTAATGAGACTTCATGATAAAGAAATTGATCAATATTTTGAATCTAAAGACTTGTATTCACCTAAAAGAATATCAATAATTTTTCCTAAAAATTTAATTAGACCAATTAATTATAGGAGAGATGGCTCTAGGCATTGGAGTCAATATCCTGTTAAAGCAGTTTATGTAAAATCAGATGCATTTACTGGTGTTAGGATATCAAATAATAACCTTACAGTTTATGGTCACGAAGATGTCAATGATTTGGCTATTATTGAGTTAAGTAGAGCTCCAAAATATAAATTTCACATAGAACTTGCGAGTGTAGCACCTCAAGTTAACACAGAACAAATTGTGGTTGGATTTGGTCATAATACGGGTGATAATGCCAAAGAAAAAGGTCAAAGTAATGGCAGTGTTGGAATAATGCGCTTTGGTAAAACCATAGTAATAAATGGCATTCGAGCAGGTAGCAATCGTACATTAAGGATTGGTGGATCAGCTACGGATAAAGCTCCAGATGTCGTTTCTTGTAAAGGTGACTCAGGTGGTCCTTCATTAAGCTATAATGAAAGTAGTCTTAGTTATACAGTAACAGGAATAACATCATTAGGTTATGGCGGATATGCATGTAGCTCTTTGCCAAGTGTTTATATGAGTGTTGCATATTATAAAGATTGGATTGAAAGTGGCTATAAGACTGATTCATTAAGAATTGGTAAATTTTCTAAAAAATAAGCTCTAATTACTATTAAGTTCTAGAGCAAATCGCAATTGTTGGCTAGGTGGCGGGTCAGCAAAAATTTAAAATAAGCTAGGTTGTTGCCATCAAAGCCCATAAAATTTAAATAAGTTGTTATGTTTTATCTACAAATCTATTTAATATTTATTGTCGCTATTAATTCAACCAAGCTCAGAAATTCACCATTTAGAGCGTTAACAAAATTAAATTTAATTATTGAATAAAATAAATTTTATCTAAATAGGTAAAATTTCTAAATTCCAATAATTATTTTGTGATAAAATACCTAATTATTACAATAGGTTATATAGTAGATATTATCTAATAGATGATAAAATAAATTTTATAGTCTGTGTAATAAAGTTCTATATTAAGATTTATTATGGAGGCAGATATGAAATTGAATAAAGTAATTGTTATAAATATGCTGGTTACACTGGGTTTTCTCTCAGCTTGTAATAGCGGAAGTAGCAAAACCAATCAGGTTAGTGACAATTCATTAACACCATCAGCAACTAAACCACAAAACTCTTTAGTAATTAAAAATGGTGAGTCTGTTCACATTCCTGAATTAAATGCACTAGTACCATTGGTTATGGTAAAGGTATCAAGCCATCGTCATCGGCTATGTACAGGAGTTTTTCTTGAACCAAATAAAATTTTAACTGCATCTCACTGTGTGCTGAAATTTCATGATAAAAGAGTTGGTGAAACTTTTGAATCTAAAGACTTGTATTCTGCTAAAAGAATGTCAATAATTTTTCCTAAAAATTTAACTAGACCGATTAATTATCGGCACGATAGCTCTAAGCATTGGAATAAATACTCTGTTAAAGCTGTTTATGTAAAACCAGATGCATTTAAGAGTATTAACATATCAAGTAATGACCTCTCAGTTTATAATTACGACGGAGTTAATGATTTGGCTATTCTTGAGTTAACTAAAGCTCCACAATATAAATTTCACATGGAACTTGCTAGTGTAGCACCTGAAATTGGCACAGAACAAATTGTAATTGGATTTGGTCATAATACGGGCAAAAATTTCAAAGACAAAGGTCAAAGTCATGGCAATTCTGGAGTAATGCGCTTTGGTAAAACCGTAGTAAGTAATATCACTCGAATAAACCATCCTACATTGAGAATTGGTGGTGCAGTTGATGCAGATAATGCTCCATATGTTGTCGCTTGTAAGGGTGACTCAGGTGGTCCATCATTAACATATAATGAAAGTAATAGTTATACAGTGACGGGAATAACATCATTAGGTTTTGGCAAAGACTCATGTAGCTCTTCACCAGATGTTTATATGAGTGTGGCATATTATAAAGATTGGATTGAAAGTGGCTATCTGACTAATTCATTAAGAGTTGGTAATTTTCCTAAACAATAAGCTCTAATTACTAAATTCTAATCCCCTTACCCTTATCGGCGAGGGGGCAAAAGCCAGAATTTAAAATAGGGTTAAAATTTTACTACTGTTACGTTGCACAAAATCTAAATAAATTTTTTGTGTTTTATCTACATACTCATTTAGTATTTATTATCGCTATTAATCCAACCAAGCTCAAAAGTTCGTTATTTAGAGCGTTAACAAAATTGAATTTTTATTAAAAAATAATTGTTTTATGATAAAATACCTTGTTATTACAATATGTTATATAGTACACATTATCTAGTTGATGATAAAATTAAAATTATTTTATAATGTATATTGGGATTATTGGAGACAGATATGCAATACATAAAATTGAATGAAATAATTATCATAAATATGCTTATTATACTCGGACTTCTCTCCAGCTGTAATAGCGGAGGTAGCAGAACCAATCAGGTTAGCAATTCATTATCATCAGCAACTAAACCGCAAAACTCTTTAGTAATTAAAAATGGTGAGTCTGTTAATATTCCTGAATTAAATGCACTAATCCCATTAATTAAGGTAAAAACAAAACATGGCTATCGACTGTGTACGGGAGTTTTCCTTGAACCAAATAAAGTTTTAACCGCAGGTCATTGCATAATAAAACTTCATTATAAGGCAGTTAATCAATATTATGTACCTGAAGACGTGTATCCACCTGAAAGAGTGTCAGTAATGTTTCCTAAGAATTTAATTAAACCGATTAATTATGGTCATGACAAATCTAGGCATTGGACTAAATATCCTGTTCAAGCCGTTTATGTAAAATTAGATGTATTTGCTGGTATTAATATATTAAGTAAGGACTTAACCATTTATGATTACGAAAAAATCAATGATTTAGCTATTATTGAGTTAAGTAAGGCTCCAAAATATAAATTTCACATGCAACTTGCTAGTGTAGCACCTGAAATTGGCACAGAACAAATTGTGGTTGGGTTTGGTTACAATAATGGCAAGAACGCCAAAAACCAAGCTGAAAGCAATACTGATGATGGACTCATACGTATGGCTAAAACCATAGTAAGTAATATCACCCGAGTAGACCGCCCTCGTACATTAAGAATTGGTGGAGCTGTTACGGATAATGATCCAGATATTGTTGCTTGTAAAGGTGATTCAGGTGCTCCATCATTAAGCTATAATGAAAGTAGCTTAAGTTATATAGTAACAGGCATAAGATCATTAGGTTATGGGGTAGGATTATGTAGCTTTTTGCCAGATGTTTATATGAGTGTTGCCCATTATAAGGATTGGATTGAAAGTGGTTATCTAACTGATTCATTAAGAATTGGTAAATTCCCTAACCTCCAATAATTACGTTGTACTAAAATACCCAATTATTACAATATATTATCTAATTAATGATAAAATTATTTTATAGTAATATGTAATAAAATTTATATTGAGATTTATTATGGAGGCAGATGTGAAATTAAATAAAATAATGCTTATAAATATGCTGGTTACATTGGGTTTTATCTCAAGCTGTAATGGTGGAAGTAGCAAATCCGATCAGGTTAATAGTAATTCATTAACACCATCTGCAACCAAACCACAAAACTCGTTAGTAATTAAAAATGGTGTGCCAGTTCGTAGTTTTGAATTAAATGGACTAATCCCATTAATTAAGGTAAAAACCAGACGTGGTTATCATCTATGTACAGGAGTTGTTGTTGCACCAAATAAAATTTTAACCGCAGCTCACTGCGTAATGAAACTTCATGATAAAGTAGTTGATCAATATTTTGAATCTCAAGACTTGTATGCAGCTAAAAAAATAGTAGTAATTTTTCCTAAAGAAGTAGATAGACCAATTAATCTTACTATAGATTCAAGAAAGAATTGGATAAGGTATAAGGCTCGAGTCGTTTATGTAAAATCA
>JBDLTW010000084.1:0-5027 GCA_039805605.1 Pseudomonadota bacterium | reverse complement strand
TTTACCTGCCGAGTATGTAATTTTCCCTGTTCAAGATATTATTGGTTTAGATGATAGTGCACGGATCAATGCACCGGGAACAATTGGATCACCAAACTGGGAATGGAAATTAGTTAATTTTGATCAATTGCGCATAGCAGTTACTAATTTAGCACAACAAATAATAGCTACGCAACGTGCCTAATTAACTTAACCAGCTAGTTGGAAAATTACTTACTAGCTGGTTATATTATCAATAAGGTTAATCTATGAATTTAATTTGGTTAATGTTGAGTGCTGGAGTTATTGCATATTTAATTTGCTGGATAATTATTCGCACCTATTCATGGCATCGCTATCTTACTGCTGATGAACAATTTTCTGGGCTACAAAAATTTCATAAAATTTCAACCCCAAGAATTGCTGGTTTAGCAATTTTTATCAGCGCATGGTTATTAGCAAGCTATGGCTTAATTAGTAAACTGCTGTGGGCTAAATTTTTTATTAAATTATTATTACCAACATCCATGGTCTTTTTAGTTGGTTTTGCTGAAGATCTCATTAAAGAAATTAAACCATTTCATCGTTTATTTTTAGTTATTCTTGCCTGTATCGTTGGCATTTATGCCGTACAAATTATTAATTTAGTTACTCATACCAACGTAAATTTACTTGATTATTTGTTACGTTTTCAGTTAATTAGTGTAATTGTGACTATTTTTATTTTACTGGGTGCAACCAATGCTTTTAATATTATCGATGGTTATAATGGATTATGTTTAACTACATTCAGTACTATTTTAATTACTTGTTTATTAATTGCTTATCAGGTTAATTATCATTATTTAGATCAGACTATAATTATTCTACTTGGTGCTGTATTAGGAGTTATCCTATGGAATTACCCCAATGGCAAAATTTTTCTTGGTGATGGAGGAGCCTATTTATTAGGTTTTATAGCTACCTTAATTTTACTAGAACTATCACAAAAAATCACCAACTACAGCCCTTTTACTTCTTTGCTCATTATGATTTATCCAATCAGTGAAACACTACTATCAATTTATCGTAAAAAATTTCTGCGTGGACGTTCACCGTTTAAACCAGACCGATTACATTTTCATATGATAGTATATAGTCGCTTAATCAAGCATGAAGTTAATAATCGTAATGCTGCTGTAGTAATAAAAATGTTATGGTTAATTTTTCCTCAGTTAGTGGTTGCATTTTTCAGCTACAAACAACAAAGTATGATTATTTTAGCGATAATAATTTATCTAACTATGTATTTTTGGATTTATTTTCGGATTATACAATTTAAAACTCCTAAATTTATCAAATTTAATTAATAGTTTAACTTTAATTAACAATTTATTATAAATAAATACCTTCGTTGTTGTATTTTGTAACGCTAAAATAAACCAATATAAAACAACAGATTAAGCCAAGCATAATTGTTTAACGTGAAAATAATAATAAAATTTGATGATTAAAGATTGTATTTTTATTATTAGTTAACTTATAATATCGTTAAGACAAAAACAAATTCGTTTTTTAACGAAAACAAAAATTAATATTATTATATTTAAGGAACTATCATGAAAAACAAAGGTTTTACAATTATTGAATTAATGATTGCAGTTGCAATTATCGGTGTATTAGCAGCTATTGCAGTACCTGCATATCAAAACTATGTAATCCGTGCTAAAGTTGCAGAAATGATCACTTTTGCTGAACAAGCTAAAGCTCCAATTACTGAATATTATCAAACTCGCAATACATTACCTAGCTCAAATTCTCAAGCTGGTTTACCAGATACAATGACGGGTAGCAATGTTAGCGCATTATCAGTAGGTGCTAGTGGTGCAATCACAGTTACTCCAAATATTGCTGGTTTAGCATCAACAGAAACAATTGTTTTCACTCCAACAGTTAGTTCTTCAGGAATTACTTGGAGCTGTACAGGTGGTGGTATGCAAAATACTTACCGTCCATCTAACTGTAAAGCATAATCAGTTATTCTTAACTAGAAAAGCTAACTCGTTTGAGTTAGCTTTTTCTTACATTATCCAACAAGACGATTAATTGTTTGGATTAGATAATAAACCTCACGGCTAATTATGATAAAATAATGACCTCGCAAACAATATGTAGTTTGTCTTATGCCATTTATACATAAATTGGTATTCTAAAATTATCTTATAAACTATTACACAGGTCAACAAATGAATTGGTTACGCATATTAAAAAATATAATTATAGGTAAACCATTAGATGCAACTAATCCACAAACTAGGGATCATATTGCACTAATTGCAGTAATTGCATGGATTGGTTTAGGCGCAGATGGTCTATCTTCATCAGCATATGGTCCAGAAGAAGCTTATTTAGCTTTAGGACATCATACAGGAATAGCAATTTATTTAGCATTTGCAACTGCTTTTACCGTTTTTCTAATTTCGTTTGCTTATAATCAAGTGATTGAATTATTTCCTTCTGGAGGTGGTGGATATAAAGTAGCAACCCATCTATTAGGATCTAAGGCAGGAGTAATCTCTGGAAGTGCTCTAATTATTGATTATGTTTTAACTATTGCTGTATCAGTATCAAGTGGTGTTGATGCAATTTTTAGCATGTTACCATTAGCTTGGGGCAATTATAAATTAGAAGTTGAGATTGGTGTAATTATTTTATTAATGATTTTAAATTTACGAGGAATGAAAGAATCAATTCGTATTTTAATTCCGCTGTTTTTAGGATTTTTATTTACACATTTAGCGATTATTTTAATTGGTATACTATTTCATATTAATCACTTAACCGACATATTACCCAATGCGAGTCAAGAAGCACATAGCATGTCTAAATCTATTGGTATTGTTGCCACTATTGCGATTTTTTTAAGAGCTTATTCATTAGGTGGTGGTACTTACACAGGACTTGAGGCAGTATCTAATAACGTCAATATGTTGGCAGAACCTCGAGTAAGAACTGGTAAATTTACCATGTTATACATGGCAATTTCGTTATCATTTACTGCTGGTGGAATTATTATTCTGTATCTATTATGGCATGCACAACCCGAAGCAGGTAAAACCTTAAATGCAGTAGTTTTTGGTAAAATATTGGGTGAAACTGGGCTAAGTCAACATTGGTTAGCTATTATCTTATTTTTTGAAGCTGCTTTATTATTTGTTGGAGCAAATACTGGATTTTTAGGATGTCCAACAGTAATGGCAAATATGGCAGTAGACAAATGGTTACCACGCCAATTTCGAGAATTATCAGGACGCTTAGTGACCCAAAATGGTGTAATGATTTCAGGAATTATTGCAATTATCATTTTACTATGGTCTCGCGGTAAAGTTTCAACCTTAGTTGTTTTATATAGTATTAATGTATTTCTAACTTTCTCACTATCATTATTAGGACTTTGTGTTTATTGGTACCGCGCACGTAAAGACAAAAGTCAATGGTTAAGTAAGTTTATTATTGCATTAATTGGTTTTATTGTTTGTGGTGCTATTTTAGTAGTAACAACAGTAGAAAAATTTGCTGAAGGTGGTTGGCTAACTGTAGTAATTACTGCATGTACCATTGGATTATGTTTTTTAGTACGCGATCATTACCGAAAAGTTGGTTTAAAATTAACTGAAGCCGATTTATTATTTGCTTCACACTTTGAGAATAAAAATTTCAATAGCACACAATTGCTCCCTATTGAAAACAATGAATTAAAAACAGCAGTATTTTTTGTCACCAAACATCCAGGAGCAGGATTACATACTTTATTATGGGTGCAAAGAATGTTCCCTAATGTATTTCAAAATTTTATTTTTGTTACTTCTGGCGAAATAGATTCTGAAGTTTTTGCTAATGAAGAAATCTTTAAGAAAAAATATCGTCAAGATTTAAATCAAATTATTGAAGGTTATCGTAACTTTTGTAGTCAACATAATTTGCCTTCAGCTGGATATTTTAGCTACGGAGTAAGCGGTGCTGAAGAGTTAATAAAATTAGCCGAACAAATTCAAATTGATTATCCTGATTGTATCTTCTTTGGTGGCAAATTAGTTTTTGTTGATGAAAGCTGGTGGACTAGATTATTACATAATAATACTGTTAATTTATTACAACGCCAATTGCATTTACGTGGAATGCAAATGGTTATTTTACCAATGAAGATTTAAAATGACAAAATTTTCCCTCTATTGTTTAAGTTTAGCTTGTTGTTACATTACTTATACTTATGCAGGTAATCAACAAGAAGAGAAATTAGCCTCTGATGTTCAAGCTTCGATGCATTCAGCAATAATTAATCCGATGCAACCACGCTTAGTTTTTGCAACACCAGAAGAGGGAAAAGCTTGGTTAGAAGATATGTCCCAAAGGTTAAAAAAAATAGCTCCAAAAAATTCCTTAATCCAAGATGATTTTATGCGTAATCGACTCTTGACTATTATTCAATATGAGGCATTTCGTGCTGGATTAGATCCTCAGTTAGTATTAAGCGTTATTACGGTAGAAAGTAGATTTAATAAATATGCTATTTCAAACGCAGGAGCTTTAGGAATTATGCAAGTTATGCCATTTTGGTTGAGACAAATTGGTGGAACTAATCAAGATTTACTAAATGTCCAAACCAATATCCGATTTGGTTGCACTATTTTAAGGCATTATATCCAGCGTGAACATGGTGATATGTTCTATGCCTTAGGACGTTACAATGGTAGCCGAGGTAAAACAGATTATCCAAATAAAATTTTTAGTGCCTATAATAGTTATTGGCAACCAGCACCAGTTATAACGCTAAATAAAAAAGGTCAATTAGAAACCATCAACTATGCTCAGCAATAGATTTCAAAACTAATCTTTAGTAGTAAATTTGACAGATCTGAATAATACTTATACATAATTAGATATTTTATTTAACTGATTAAATATTATATAATATCTCCCATATTTTAGTTAACTTTACTGGCTAAATATTTTTATAGGAATAAAAATTATATGAAACAACCTCAACTTAAAACTATGGTAGCATTATT
>JBDLTW010000083.1:0-12608 GCA_039805605.1 Pseudomonadota bacterium | reverse complement strand
GCAAAAAACTTAAGGGAAGTAATAACGCAAAAGAAGCACGGCTTAAAGTTGCACGACTACATAATAAAATATCAGATAGTCGCAAAGATTTTTTGCATAAATTGTCAAGCAAACTAATCAACGAAAACCAAGTAATTAGTCTTGAAGATTTAAACGTTGCAGGTATGCTTCGTAACCGTAAACTATCTAAAGCAATATCCGATGCAAGTTGGAGTGAATTTACCCGCCAATTAGAGTATAAAGCCAATTGGTATGGTCGAACTATAGCCAAAATATCACCTTGGTATCCAAGCAGTCAGATTTGCTCTAACTGTGGAGCAGTAACAGGTAAAAAACCGTTACATATTAGAAAATGGACTTGTGATTGCGGTTCAACAGATGACCGTGATATAAATGCAGCCATAAATATACATACCGCTGGACTAGCGGGAATTAACGCCTAGGGAGCTCCCTCTATTGGGGTTGAATGTAGTAATACAATCAACTAGATATGGAACGTTGAACTAGGAATCCTCGCCCTTTAGGGCGGGGAGGATGTCAATTGACTATATCAACTACAAACAAAAAACACTGCCATTAATGACAGTGTTCTTTGTATTTAAATTAAGTAAAAATTTAATATTTTTCAAATAAACTAGCTTTAGCTTGATTAGCAATATAGCGAATAGCTTCTTGCCCACGTACACTATTACCATTATTGTCTAGTGGTGGAGAATATGCAGCTATCGCAAATTTACCTGGTGCAATGGCAATTACACCACCTGCAACCCCACTTTTAGCTGGTAAACCAACTTTATATAACCAATTACCTGAAGCATCATACATTCCTGCAGTAGTCATTTCAGCAAGTAAAGGTTTTAATAGTTCATGGCTTAATAGCTGTTGCTGAGTTAATGGTGATTTACCATAATTAGCCAATACAGCAGCCATTTGGGCTAATTGTTCGGTTGAGACATCAACTGAACACTCGCGCGTGTATACATCAATACTGTCTTCGACATTGTCATATAAACGACCATAAGATTGTAATAATCGTGCAATGCCTTGATTATGCTGGTTAGTTGCCATTTCAGATTTATACACTGCATTATTAAATTCTAATTTATCACCACCCGCATAAGCGTCGAGATTATTTGCAATTAATTGCCATTTTTCGGCACTATTTTTTGCCTTAATTAAACTAACGGCACTGATTGCACCAGCATTAACTAAACCATTTCCTGTATGATTAGCTTGTAATTCAACGCCTAATACTGAATTAAATGGCAAACCAGTTGCTGAAGCTCCAATTTTATTTAATACAGTATCATTGCCTGATTGTTGCAAAGCTAATGCCAAGGTAAATACTTTAGCTAAAGATTCAAGAGGAAATTTAGCTTTAGTATCACCAGCTGAATAAACTTTGCCATCAACGGTAACCAAAGTAATTGCATATAAATTAGGACTATAGGTGGCTAATTCGGGGATATAACTTGCTACTGTACCACTTTTATCATTTTTATATAACTGATAGGCTTGATTAACTAATTTTTGATAATCAGGTTGCATATCACTAGCAAATACCGAGGTAGTAAAAGCTAGACTTAACAGTATTGCACTTGGGCGAACAATAAATTTCTTCATCTATTATTTCCTATAAAATTAAAACCATAATTTATACGTAACCAATTCAAATGGTGTAAGATTAATTAATAATTCCTTACTGGTGAAACTTTCTTGATCATCCCATTCGATCAAATTAGTTGGGGTAATTTGAATAGAGCGATTAAATTGTAAATTAAGTGTACCATTACGCCCACGATATTCATGTAAGCGCAATACTAAACAATTAGCTTCTTCGCTTTGTTTTACTACTTCAATACTTACTCCATCTTGCTGAATAATCTGCCATGGTAATTGAGTCGATGAATTAGTCGCAACATTATTTAACATTAATGGTAAGGCATTATAAATAGAGGCTTGATGATAGACATCACTATAAGCCAGACTATGTTGATGTGGATATAAAGCAAATTTAAATTCATGATCACCTAAATCAGCCACTGGATCTGGGTCAGTAGGTGCACGTAATAAATTTAAATCAATTGTTTGATCAAATAGTTTATGCCCATATTTACAATTATTTAATAAAGCTACACCATAATCCAAACTAGATAAGTCCACATATTTTTGCCCAACCGTCTCAAACTTAGCTAAATCCCAACTAGTATTGCGATGGGTTGGACGTTCAACATAACCATATTGAATGTCAAAATTAGCACGTGGATTATTAAGGGTAGTATCAAAGGCAACACGTAACATTTTATGACGTTCTTGCCAATTAACCTGATTAATAAAATCTAGTAGCTTACTATGTGGCATTAAACGAATTTCTTGGTGCATCGTTGAATTGGCAAATTGATAGTTAAAAGATAAGATTTGTGCCACGCTACCATTAATTAAGCTATGTTGATGAGCTACTAAGCTAATAACTTCCATTTGTTGATAATCATAATCAACATCCCATGCATCCCAATTACTTGGTCGATCAATATACACGCTTAAACGATTACCAGTAGTTAAAAAATATTGTTGAGTTTGTTTATCATAAGCTTCAATAATTTGTCCGCTTGGGGCAAAAGTGTAACGCACTAAGTCATTTTCTAGAACTAAATTTGAAGTTTCTGATTGATTAGTAGAACTTGATTGGCTTTCTTGATTAGTCTGATAACTAAAATTAGCAAAACTATATGGCGGAATTGGTTTTACTAAGGCTAGTAATACTTTACCTTCAGGAGTTAATTGGCTAACTAATTGATGGTTATTGGCATCGCTAAATTGCATTTGGGCATATTCATGAGTTAACTCAATTACGCCATCTAAATCAAAGCTAGTCGGATTAAAGACTAATAAATTATTTGCTTGACTAGTCAATAATTTCTGTTGTAGAATTTGAATAATCTCATCAGCAATAGCAAAAGCACGTAAGTATTTTTCTTGCGCTTCTTGATAAACTAAATTAATACTTGAGCCAGGAATAATATCATGAAATTGATTAACTAGTAATAATGGATAAATTTCATTAAATTTAGCCTGTGGATAATCCGTATAAGCTAAACAAGAACAAGCAGCTTCTAAGGTTTTTAACCAGCTTTCTAAACGGCGATTAAATAATTTAGTTTGTGCTTGAGTAGTTAAAGTTCCCCGATGTAATTCTAAATATAATTCGCCAACCCAACGTTCAAGATCAGCCGTTTTATCTTTGATTTGATCGATAAAATCGGTGGCTTTAGCAAATTTAACTTTAGGTACTCCTTCAGTATTGTGTAAGCGTTGTCCATATTGAATATGCTCGGCTTTAGGTCCGCCACCACCATCACCTATGCCATATAAATAAAGAAACTCATCAAGCACATCATTTTCACTAAAACGTTGTTCTGCGGCAATTAGTTCTTTAGGTGTTACATAGCCATTATAATTATTAGCAGGTAAAAAATGACTTAAAATTTCACTACCATCAATTCCACGCCAGATAAAAGTATGATGAGGGAATGTATTGTATTGGTTCCATGAAATTTTTTGTGTAATAAAATAATCGACTCCAGATTTTTTTAATAACTGAGGTAAGTTTGCTGAATAACCAAATACATCAGGTAACCATAAATGATTAATTTCAACGCCAAATTCACGTTTAAAATAGTTTTTACCCCACATTAATTGTCTAATCATCGATTCACCGCTAATTAAATTACAGTCGGCTTCAACCCACATTGCACCTTGTACTTCAAATTGTCCACTTGCAACATAATGTTTTACTTTAGTATATAATTGAGGATAATAATCTTGAATAAATTTAAAATGTTGTGGTTGTGAGGCACCAAATACATATTCTGGATATTGTTCCATTAAATGAATTTGATGAGCAAAGGTACGTGCCGTTTTACGGATTGATTCTTTTACAGGCCATAGCCAACCAGTATCTAAATGTGCATGACCAATTGCATATGCCGTTAAACTTGATGTATTAGCCCCATTATTAATTAGTGGTGCTAATATTTGTCGTGCTAGGTATGCATTACTAGGAGTTTCAGCATAGCAATTGATTGCTTGATTTAATTTACGTAAAATTTTATTATAGCGTGGTGATTCTTCATTTAGGCTACGTAATAGATCAAATAAAACTTCAACATCAAGCATTAATTCATGAACTTCAGCATTCCATACCGATAGTTTAGCGTAATGTACTTTACCTTCAAAACTACCATGTAAATCACTTTGCGTTAATTCAGGGTCTTCATGTTTTGCTATACCAAATAAACCATTACAGGCAGCTTCTAACCATAATTCTAATTTATCTCCTGCTTGATAAGCTTTTTCTAATAAATAGCGATCTTTAACAAAAGCTGCGTCCCAAGCAGAAGCATTAGTTAAAGCATAAATTGGGCAACCATGGTCATCAAACATCAAAATTTCACTATTTAATTGAATTCGAGCCGCTAATGGTTGCTTAGCTAATTGTTCAGGAATTTCTGCACTTAAATGAAACCATGCGCTTTCCCATGCGGTACCCCAACTATCACCTTCTTGAATTGACTTATACTCTAATTGTTCTCGTTTAGCAAATTCAACCCAAGCACTAGTTTGAGCATATTTAATTGTAAAATTAATACTCGAACCATATTGATGGCGTAATAATAATTTTTTAAATCGATCAATTTTTGCGACATAAGTTTTACGCAAATCTTTATACATAATTACCCCTTAAAATCTTAAAATAAAGTTAGTTTTTTAAGCAACTAAACTTAATAATTTGTCAAAAGCTTGTACAAATAATGCTAAACCTTCTTGTTGCAACTGTTCACCTAATTGTTCAAAATTAACTCCAGCTTGTTCAATTTGTGCTAAAACTAATTCAGCTTGGTGTAAATTTTCAGGAGTTAAACTATTTTTAGCTTGACCATGATCACGGAAGGCATTTAATGTTGCATCTGGTACGGTGTTAATTGTTTGCGCACCAATTAATTCTTCAATATAAAGCACATCAGAATAGTTAGCATTTTTAGTTCCCGTACTTGCCCAAAGTAAATATTGCTCTTTGGCACCATGGTGTTGTAATTTTTTAAAGCGTTCACTATTAAATAGTGATAAATAATTTACATATGCTTGACGTGCTAAATTAACGGCTGCTTTACCTTGTAACTCACTAGGTAAAATATGATCTACGGCACTATCAATTCGCGATAAAAAGAAACTAGCAACAGCTTTGATTTTATCAATTGCTAAACCCTGTGCAACTCTTGCCTCTAAACCATTTAAGTAAGCTTGCCAAACCGCATTAACTTGAGTTAAAGAAAATAATAAAGTGATATTTACGTTTAAACCTAAAATAATTAATTGTTCTAAGGCCTGTATTCCTGCAGGGGTAGCAGGTACTTTAATCATTAAATTAGGATAATTAATACTATTCCATAATTCTAATGCACTTTTAATTGTTCCTTCGCTATCATGGCATAATTCAGGAGCTACTTCCAAGCTCACATAACCATCTTCAGCTTGTGATGAATTATAAAGTGGTAACATAATGCTACATGCCTGTTTAATATCTTCAATCGCTAATGCTTCATAGCGTTGTAGTGCTGATAATGAATGATGTTTTAATTGATGTAATTGTTCTTGATAACGCTGATCACTAGAGATTGCTTTATAAAAAATTGCTGGATTAGAAGTAATTCCAGCAATGCCATCATGGTTAATTAAATTGTGTAATTCGCCAGAAGCAAGAAATTCTCGCGAAATATTATCTAACCAAATTTTTTGACCATATTGTTTTATATTAAAAATTCTACTTGTCATTTGGGTTATCTTTCATAAATAATTAATTAATACGTTATTATACCTAAGAACACCATGCAGGAAACAATAAATATTTATGCATTGCACCATTAATCGAACTCATTTTATCCTTGATATTGTGCTATAATAACGTCATAATATCCGTTTAATGTCTTAATAAAAAATAAGTAGAACTACCCAAAGTAGTGCTGATAAACATGGCAAAATGGTGAAACAAAAAACAGGATTAAACCAATCAATCTTAGATCAAGGTTGGGGAATGTTTAGATAATTCTTAACCAATATGCTCAAATTTTAATTTGAGATTAGGCATAGCGTGATTGTTATTTTAACTTAAATTTTGTCGCAATAAGCGACGGGAGAAACTAAATGCATAATGATTTAGATAAATTACAAACCCAAGAATGGTTAGATTCCGTTGATAATTTAATTGAGTACGAAACTAATGATCGTGCTCAATATTTATTAACAACTGTAATCAAGCATTATGGTGATAAAACTGGAATTCAGTTACAACAAAGCGTAACTAGTGATTATGTAAATACAATTAATGTAAATAAACAAGCTATTTATCCGGGTAATAAAGAAATTGAAAAACGCATTTCTGCATATATTCGTTGGAATGCGGCTGCCATTGTTCTACGCGCAAATAAAGTTAGTAGTGAATTAGGTGGTCATATCGCCTCTTATGCTGGTTCAGCATATTTATACGAAGTAGGTTTTAATCATTTCTGGAAAGCTCCACATGGCGAACAGCATGGTGATATGGTTTTCTTCCAAGGACATGCTTCACCAGGTATTTATGCACGTAGTTTTGTTGAAGGTCGTTTAAGTGAAGACCGCGTTAGTAATTTCCGTCAAGAATCAGCTAAAGTTGGTTTATCGTCATATCCGCACCCTTGGTTAATGCCTGATTATTGGCAGTTTCCTACTGTATCAATGGGGCTTGGTCCATTAATGGCAATTTATCAAGCACGTTTTATGCATTACTTAGATGATCGTGGTTTAGCTAACACTAAAGGACGTAAAGTTTGGTGTTTTATTGGTGATGGTGAATCATCTGAACCTGAAACTTTAGGTAATATTCATATTGCCTCACGTGAAGGTCTAGATAATCTAATTTTTGTGATGAGTTGTAATTTACAACGTCTTGATGGTCCAGTAAACGGTAATGGCAAAATTATTCAAGAGATGGAAGCATTATTCACTGGTGCTGGTTGGAAAGTAATCAAAGTAATTTGGGGTAAAGGTTGGGATCGTTTATTTGCCAAAGACACAAGTGGTAAATTAAGACAATTAATGATGGAAACCAACGATGGTACTTATCAAGATATTCGCTCTAAAGATGGTACTTATGTACGTAATCATTTCTTTGGTAAATATCCTGAAACTTTAGAATTAGTTAAAGATATGACCGATGATGAAATTTGGGCATTAACTCGTGGTGGGCATGATTTAGATAAAATTTATGCAGCTTATCATGAAGCAACAAATAATCCAGAAGGTAAACCAGTATGTATTTTAGCTAAAACAGTTAAAGGTTTTGGTATGAAAGGTGAAGGCGAATCACAAAATATTGCCCACCAACAGAAAAAATTATCTGTAGATACTTTAAAACATATTCGTAATAAATTTGATATTCCTGTTACTGATGAGCAAATTGAAAAAGTTCCATTTATTCATTTAGAGCAAGGTAGTGCGGAATATAACTATTTACATGAACAACGTCAAAAATTAGGTGGCTATTTACCCGTTCGTCAACCAGCTACTCACACACTAACAATTCCTGAATTAGCTAGTTTTGATGCATTACTTAAAGATACAGGTGAACGTGAAATGTCAACGACAATGGCATTTGTCCGCATGTTAAATACGTTAACTAAAGATAAAAACTTAGGTAAATACATTGTACCGATTGTACCAGATGAATCTCGTACTTTTGGTATGGAAGGTATGTTCCGTCAATTGGGTATTTGGTCTCATATTGGACAAAATTATACTCCAGAAGATGCTGGTCAATTAATGTATTATAAAGAATCTAAAACTGGGCAAATTTTCCAAGAAGGAATTAATGAGCCAGGAGCTATGAGTACATGGATTGCAGCTGCAACTAGTTATGCTAATCATGGTGTACCTATGATACCATTTTATATTTATTATTCAATGTTTGGTTTCCAACGTACTGGCGATTTAGCTTGGGCTGCTGGTGATATGCGTGCTCGTGGTTTTATTATTGGTGGTACTGCAGGACGTACAACCTTAAATGGTGAAGGTTTACAACATGAAGATGGTCATAGCCATATTCAAGCAGATTTAATTCCAATTTGCGAATCTTACGACCCAACTTTTGCCTATGAAGTTGCGGCTATTGTTCAACATGGTATGCATGAAATGTATGTTGAAAATAAAGATAAATTCTATTATATTACAGTAATGAATGAAAATTATTCACACCCTGCAATGCCTGAAGGAGTTACTCAAGATATTATTAACGGTTGTTATTTATTTAAAACTGTAGGTAATGGTAATATTTCAGTAAACTTAATGGGTAGTGGTACAATTTTCCGTGAAGTTATTGCCGCCGCTGATTTATTAAGCCAAGATTTTGGTATTAAAGTTAATTTATTCTCAACGCCATCATTCAATAAATTACACCGCGATGGTATAGCGGTTAATCGTTATAATATGTTAAATCCATTAGCTCCACAAGCAACCGCTTTTGTAAGCAAACAATTAGCACAAACAGGCGCTCAAGTTACGGTAGCATCTACTGATTATATCCGTAGTTTTGCCGATAAAATTCGTGAATTTGTTCCAGGTAAATATATTACATTAGGAACTGATGGATTTGGACGCTCTGATTATCGTAAAGCTTTACGTGAATTTTTTGAAGTAAATCGCTATTATGTAGCAGTTGCAGCATTAAAAGGTTTAGCTGATCTTGGTTTAGTTGATAAACAATTAGTTGCTGATGCAATTGCAAAATATGCAATTAATTCACAAAAAGCAAACCCTTGGGAAGTTTAATTATTGCTAGTTATATTAGCCTCTTTAGTCAATAAGAGGCTAAGTTACTAATTAAATTTACCTGCTAAATACAAAATATATGTATAGGTATTAGATATGATAAAATTAGGTCTATTGTTAATTATTATGTTTTTTGGCTGTGGGGTTGCTCAAGCGCTAGAAGGACGTAGCCAAGGTGCGATAACTAATTTATGCCGTAATTTATCAATGGCGTGTGAACAAGGCGAAAGTTCTAGTTGTCTTGCCTATAAACAAACAGGGTGTGCGTGTGATCAACAAGGTACGTGTACACGTGGCAATTATTCAAATTAAAAAGGTTATATGATGAGTTTTATTGAATTGATAATTCCAGATATTGGTGGTCATAGTGATGTTAATGTTGCTGAATTATATGTAAAAGTTGGCGACAAAATTAATATTGATGATAATTTATTAATGTTGGAAACAGATAAGGCAACTATGGAAGTTCCAGCTAGTGCTTCAGGGGTTGTTGCTGAAGTATTAATTCAGGTTGGTTCTAAAGTTAACGAAGGTGATGTAGTAGTTAAATTACATGCTGAAGCAACTCAATTACCTGTTGCATCTGTTGCCCCAGTAGCGGTAGAGACTGCGCCTAGTGTGGCTAGTTCTGCTTCATCTACGACAGTAGTGCCAATTGTAGTTCCAGAGTTAAGCGGTCATCATGATGTAGCAATTATTGAAGTTAGTGTTAAAGTTGGCGATACAATTAAAGAAGAAGATATTTTAATCACTCTTGAAACTGATAAAGCAACGATGGAAGTTCCTGCCACAGCTTCGGGAGTAGTAACTGAAGTTAAAGTACAAGTTGGTGGTAAGGTAAATCAAGGCGATTTAATTGTTTTAGTGGCAAATGAAGCTCAGCCAGTTGCAACGGTAGGCAATAATGATGCTCCTGCACCTGTTGCACCTGCTAGTATTACTACTCCAGCAGTAGCTCCTGTTGAGAGCAAAGCAGTTACACCAGTTGCCATTGATGAAGTAGCTTTTGCTAAGGCTTTTGCTTCACCATCAATTCGTAAAATCGCTCGTGAATTTGGCGTGGATTTAGGTAAAGTAAAAGGTAGTGGTAATAAAGGTCGTATTACTGAAGATGATGTTAAGATCTTTGTTAAAGGTGTAATGAGTGGACAAATTATACTAAATAATAATGCGTCGGCTACTAATAATGGTGGTGGTCTAGATTTATTACCATGGCCTAAAGTTGATTTTGCTAAATTTGGTGAAGTTGATGTACAAGAAATGTCACGGATTAAGAAAATTTCTAGTGCTAATATGGCACGTAATTGGGTAATGATCCCTCATGTAACTTATTTTGATAAAGCCGATATTACTGAATTAGAAGCTTTCCGTAAACAATTAAACGAAGAATATAAACGTGCTGAAATTAAGGTTACCCCATTAGCCTTCATTATTAAAGCAGCGGTTTTTGCTTTGAAAAAATTCCCTGAATTAAATGCATCAATTGATGGACAAGATATTGTTTATAAACGCTATTATAATATTGGTTTTGCCGCAGATACACCAAATGGTTTAACTGTTCCAGTGATAAAAAATGCTGATCAAAAAGGCTTAGTTGAATTAGCGCAAGAAACTGCTAGTTTAGCTAAAGCTGCTCGTGAAGGCAAACTAAAACCAACGGATATGCAAGGTGGTACATTTACTATTTCAAGTTTGGGTGGTTTAGGAACTACTTCATTTACGCCAATTGTTAATGCTCCTGAAGTTGCTATTTTGGGTGTATCTAAATCAGCGATTGAACCAGTGTGGAATGGTAAAGAATTTGCGCCACGCTTAATGCTACCATTGTCATTATCTGCAGATCACCGTTTAATTGATGGTGCTTTAGCGGCTAAATTTACTAGTTATCTAGTACAAATTTTATCAGACTTACGTCGCTTAGCCTTATAATAATTAACTTAATTCTATTGAGTAATAAATCGCAAGTTAATCCTTGCGGTTTATTTTTTAAGTAGTTGAGGTGGAATTTAATATGTTACGAAATGCTTTTATTCAGCAATTAGATCAATTATTACAAGTAAATAATTTTCATGATTATTGTCCCAATGGCTTACAAATTGAAGGACAGCAACAGATAAAGAAAATAGTTACGGGAGTATCGTTAAATTTAGAATTGATCGAACAAGCTATTGCTTTAGGTGCTGACACAATAATAGTTCACCATGGGGTTTTCTGGCATAAAACTAGCTATGCATTAACTGGGGTAAAATACCAGCGCGTGGCTAAATTAATTAAGCATGATATTAATTTAATCGCATATCATTTACCATTAGACAATCATCCTAATTTGGGGAATAATGCCCAATTGGCTAAATTACTGGATTTTACAATTGATGGTCAAACTGGAGAGCAAAATTTAATTTGGTATGGTAAATTAAATAAACCGTTACGATTATCTGAATTGGCTAAATTTTATTATCAGCAAACCAACCATGTAGCGCAATTTTATGGTCAAGATCGTTTGATTGAACGGGTAGCATGGTGCACGGGTGGTGCAGATAGTTTTTTTAGTGCAGCTATTGATTTGGGCGTTGATTGCTTTATTAGTGGTGAAGTGCAAGAACCAATACTTCATCTGGCAAAAGAAAGCGGTGTAGGTTATTTAGCTGGTGGACATTATGTTAGTGAACGCTATGGCATAATCGCCTTAACTGACTATTTGCTTAAGCAAGGTCATGATGCCCAATTTATTGAATTATATAACCCAATTTAATCTAAATTTACATCATAGAGATAGCCAATTATTTCATGTAATATACTAGACGTATTTAGCATGGCACTAGCACTAGGAATAAACCATAAAATAGGTAAATTTTCATAACCTAAGGAATAAAACCCAGTTGGCGCAGCTATCACATTGATACCGTTTTGCGCAAATAGTGCCATTGCTCGTTGCATATGAATTGCTGAAGTTACTAACACTATATGATTAATCCGATATTGTAATAAAAGTCGTGCGGTAAATTTGGCATTTTCTGCAGTAGTTTTAGAATCTGGTTCTAAATAAATTGGGTTATTAATGTTAAATTCTTGACGCAGAGATTTTTTCATTAAACTAGCTTCCGAATTACGGCTATCAACTGCTCCACCAGATAAAAATATTGGTAATTGTGGAGCTTGTTTAGCTAAATAAGCACCATAACGGATACGAATAAATGTATCACTATTAGACATTGAATTAACTGAATATTCTTTAACTGAAGTGTTTACACCACCGCCAAGGATAACCAATGCTTGAGCTTGTTTAAGTTTAGCTATTTTCATCGGTGACGATGCAATTAAAGTGGTTAAATAATATGCAAAATATGGTGTTGACTGCAAATATAAACTAAAGCAACCAATCAGAATAATTAGCCGTGATTTTTTGGCTGATGACTTGCAAAATAAACTTCCCAGTATTATAATAATTAGTGAATTAAATGGTGGCAATAAAAAACTTTGTAATAGTCGATGTAGAAAAATTGTTAGCATTATTTAATAAACTTAATAAAAAATTTTTAATATTGTATATATCATCTAGATTACTTCAACAAGTATGATCCTAGCACTTATCTAAATATTGATACAAGATTAATTAAAAAATATGGCATTGTTAAATAAAGATATTTAATGTTGAAATTGCAATTCATAATCTAAATAAAAGAGATAAATAGTCAATATCTCAATATGTAAAGAGCATAAATCAGCAATAAAACTATTAATGGCTAAGT
>JBDLTW010000082.1:0-2918 GCA_039805605.1 Pseudomonadota bacterium | reverse complement strand
TCGCCTTGGTATCCAAGCAGTCAGATTTGCTCTAACTGTGGAGTTGTAACAGGTAAAAAACCATTGCAGATTAGAAAATGGACTTGTGATTGCGGTTCAACACATGACCGTGATATAAATGCAGCCATAAATATACATACCGCTGGACTAGCGGAAATTAACGCCTAGGGAGTTTCCTCTATTGGGGGGTTGAATGTAGTAATACAATCAACTAGATATGGAACGTTGAACTAGGAATCCTCGCCCTTTAGGGCGAGGAGGATGTCAATTTTAAATCACAATTAACTAATACTAATTCAAACAGGCTTGACTTGGTATAGTTGTATCAAAATGACCAAGGGTTGGTAATGGAACATTTACACCAGAAGCGGGTAATGTAGAATAACCAAAACATTGATCTTTACTAGTGTTAGAAGCTAAAATATTTGTAATACCACTAGCTAAATTACCATCTAACCAATTAGTTACCATATGCTCTAAAACAACTTGACTACTATTAGTTGGCGCAATAATAGCACTTGGCGCTTTAACTGGGTTATTAGCAAAATATGAATAAATTCCCAAGCCAGTAGCAAAATGAGAATTTACTGTGCTATTCACCATATAAGAAGCACATACATTTTTAGAGTCTGCACTACCTAAACTTAAATTTTGTGGATCTGGTGAGCTGTGACATTGCCATGCACTGGTGCCACTTGTTGGAATAGTGTATGGTAATTCCGATTGATAGAAATAAACCTTACCATTATTGCCATTCCACAAGGTCTGATAATCACGCCAATGCTCAACTGCTAAGCCATAAATGGACACATTATTACCATTAACTATCAAACCATAGTAGCCAATATCTTGATCCCATTGAACTAGATTATTATTTGCTACTTCATTCACATAACTGGCTTTATCATGATCGGCACGCCAAATCCATAAATTATCACCAATTACATTATTAGTATAAATAATTATACCAGCAAAAGTTTGGCGATCAGGGGTTTGTCGAGTTGAATATTGAGTCTCAGCTACACGCACAAAGACATCATGTAAAACCACTGGTTTATTTGGATTACTAAAATCATCTTGATTAGCTTGACCTATTTGTAATAATGCAGGAGTCATTGTATATCCTGCATCAAAAGTAATTCCAGCAACATCAACATCTTGTTGTGCTGTTACATTTAAACATGGACCATTAGTACAAACTAACGATGGCATACCTAGACCTAACACCACACTACCATTTTGAGAAACATTAATTGTACCACCGTCTAAATGATAAACACCAGGTGCAATCAATAAACTATTGCCATTACTTAATGCTTGATTAATATTAGCTATTACTTCTGCATTAACCGTAATTATGTCATCACTTGAAACTGTTACACCAGAAGTCTTAGCTGATAAATAAAATACATTATTATCAATATCAATTAAGTTAGCATCATTAAAATTGCTAAGTGAACCTTTTGAACCAACTTCACGTAATTGTGGCAATGCAATTTTCCAAATAGGGTTATCATCATTACAAGTATCAGTACATGTAACAAAAGGTTTTTCTCTAATTACCGTTGGCATAGTGCTTTGTAAAGTAAGTGGATAATTTTGTATAGGACCAACTACATCTGGATTAATCCAACTAGCATTAGAATTACTTGGTAAATATGGATTAGTTTTTTGACTAGCATCTTGAGGTTTCCAGATCCATTCTGAAACATTATTGCCAACAAAAACTGAGTTCCAAATTGCCATTTCTGATCTAGCTAAATCAGAATTTCGTGTAATCCACTGTTGTTGTGCACCTGGAATAAAAGACCCATCAACTTTAGAGTTAGCCATAAAGCCACCACTAGTATAACCACAACTATAATTAGAGCCATGCCAATCACAAAGTAATAAGTTTTTGTCGGTGCCTAAAACATGCAAATTACGTAATGGCGAAGCTTGAGAAACCGCCAATAATAATGATGGACCATAACTTGGATTAGAAGACTGTGGTAATAAGCTTGGATCCATGGTTAAATTTTCTACACCACGCCAAAAGTTATTTAACCCACCAACTTTGGTACACATACCTATTTGACCTGGTTCATTTCCTTGAGGAGGCATTTGACCCCACATCGGCACAGGATCTCCTTGATTTAAACCACATTGATTATGTACTTCGACACCTGGAAATAAATTAGTTTGTGAATTATCCAAGCCAACCCCAGCTACTTGAGTGTAGTAACCTAATTCAAATGTTGGAGGTGTTGTATCCGCAGGAGACCAACCAGCAGCTAAATTATATGTGCCTGGTGCAACTAATACTGCATAATGCTTATTAGTCCATTGCGCAGTATTTTGCTGTTGTGCTAACAATGATTTATTAATTGTTTTTAAAGTATTGCTACCATCTGCACCTTGGACAAAATATATCCCAGGCTGACAACCATCGCCAGTACAACCATTAGCTAAACGTGAATTATTCACTTCATTAGCAAAATCAGCAGAACCATTTACATTAGTTGTATTCAAATGCTTAGTTTTATTTAATGACTGTTCTGTATTTGTAATTTTATTACTACCACCATTACATGCTACCAGAATTGACATAACAAAAGGAACTCCTAATGTCATAGAATTTAATTTAGTTAATTTATGACGTTTAGCACGTAACAAATTAGGTTTACGATAATACTTTCCACGAATAGTCTTTGGTATTAGACTTAAGAAATCAACATGAGCTCCAAATATTTTTTTCATTTAAGTTATTCCTTAAAAAATTACATACTTAAATAATACAACTAGAACTTAAACTTAGTTAAAATAAACTACATATATCTAAGATACTGAATTAAAATAATATTAACTATATTTAATATTCGCCTAGTTATACTACTGATAGTATCACTTATATAACTATTTATGCAAATATTTTTTTG
>JBDLTW010000081.1:0-5895 GCA_039805605.1 Pseudomonadota bacterium | reverse complement strand
TCGCCTTGGTATCCAAGCAGTCAGATTTGCTCTAACTGTGGAGTTGTAACAGGTAAAAAACCATTGCAGATTAGAAAATGGACTTGTGATTGCGGTTCAACACATGACCGTGATATAAATGTAGCCATAAATATACATACCGCTGGACTAGCGGAAATTAACGCCTAAGGAGTTTCCTCTATCGGGGTTGAATGTAGTAATACAATCAACTAGATATGGAACGTTGAACTAGGAATCCTCGCCCTTTAGGGGGGTGGGGAGGATGTCAAACTGCTGTTGCCAGTAATGACAGTGCTAGGCAATTAATGCAACAAGATCAATTAAAACACATTGCGTTGGAGTTAACTAAAGCGGTTCAGGAAAATGCAACTATTGATTGGAGTATTAAAGAAACAGCTCGAGCTAAATTAAGATCACAAATCAATCGAATTTTAAGACGGTATAAGTACCCACCTGATTTACAATCATCAGCAGTTGAAACGGTGATTAAACAAGCGGAAATGATGGCTAAGGAATTAACCTCTAATTAACTTGAGATAATGTTTAAAAATTAAGTTGCGTTTACTTAACAAAATATGCTAAAATACTTGACTCAGTTTACTATTTTACATAGTAAAAATAAATAAAATTTTTTAAATTAAACTTAGGAGTTTATATCGATGTATGCGGTTATAAAAACTGGCGGTAAACAACATAAAGTTACCGTTGGCGAGAAATTAAAAGTAGAACTGATACCAGCAGAAATCGGCAGCGAAATTACTTTATCTGAAGTATTAATGGTTGCTAACGGTGAAAATGTTGTTATTGGTACGCCATTGGTTGCGGGTGCAACTGTAAAAGCTACAGTATTAGCACAAGGTCGTCATAAAAAAGTACGCATCTTCAAAATGCAACGTCGTAAACATTATCAAAAACGTCAAGGTCATCGTCAGTATTATACTGAGTTGAAGATCGAAGCAATCAATAACTAAGAGGAGTAACGAATATGGCAACGAAAAAGGCCGGTGGTAGTTCAAAAAATGGTCGTGATTCAAATCCTAAAATGTTAGGTGTTAAGGCTTACGGTGGTCAAGTAGTTTCTGCTGGTAGCATTATTGTTCGTCAACGTGGTACTCAGTTTCATGCTGGTGAAAACGTAGGAATCGGTAAAGATCACACTTTATTTGCTAAACAAGATGGTTTAGTAAAATTCTCAGTTGGCGGTAAATTTAATCGCCGTATCGTAAGTATCGAAGCTGCGGAATAATTATATTACCTTAAATTTTTTATTATGTTATAATTTATACCCTACTAGTTATTAGTAGGGTTTTTTATTGTTTAATTATGTAATTAGCGAAAAAGGCATTGTTATGAAAATTGTGATTAAAGTTGGCAGCCAAAGTATTTTATCGCCAACTGGTGAGCCATTAGAACCTATCATGCAAACTATTATTGAACAAATTATTTGCTTACAACAAGCTGGGCATAAGGTGATTTTGGTAAGCTCTGGTGCTGTGGCTTTAGGGCGTAATTATGCTAAAGCGGTTTTAAATCGCAATTATGCTAATTCGGTAGCAGATAAGCAGTTATTGGCTAGTTTAGGTCAACCACAATTAATGGCTATTTATAATAAATTATGTGCTAAATATAATTATTTAGCCGCTCAATTACTGTTAACAAAATATGATTTTCGTAATAAGCGTAGTTATATTAATATCTTACGTTTATTACAAAAATCATTAGATCAACCTCACGTAATTAGTATAATCAATGAAAATGATAGTGTGGCAGTAGAAGAGCTAATGTTTACTGATAATGATGAGTTATCAGGAATTATTGCCTCACAAATTGGAGCAGATAAATTATTGTTGTTAACGACAACTTCTGGAGTTTATGATAAAAACCCAGAACATAACGATGCCAAATTATTAACGGAAATTAATTTACAGGATCAACTACCTGAAGTTAGTGGTAAAAGTGGTTTAGGGCGTGGTGGCATGAGTAGTAAATTAAACACTGCCAGAAAAATTGCTAATTTAGGAATTATGACCCATATTGCCAATTTAGCGGAACCAAATATTATTACTCGTTTAGTTTTAGAGCAAGAAGCAATTGGAACACGGATTATTCCACTATCACGACAAACGGCACGAAAAAAATATTTAGCGTTTAGTCAAGAAAATATTCAAGCTAAAATTGTAGTTAATCAAGGTTTGGTTAATGTACTACATCAGGCTAATCAACCAATTAGTATTTTACCAATTGGCGTTGAAGCATTTATCAATGAGTTTAGAAGTGGTGATTTAATTGAAATTACAAGCATAACAGGTGAAGAATTGGGTGTTGGAATAGCGCGCTATTCATCAGATAAATTAAATGAATATTTAGGTAAACATCATTGTCCCGAATTAATTCATTATGATTATTTATATCTTTTTCCATATTAATAAATTAAAGGATCTTATGAATGAATATACAGCAACAATTAATGCAAGTTAAACAAGCTTCATCGTCATTAGCCAATTTACCTGAAACTATTCGGCAACAACTATTATTTGATTTAGCTGATCGTTTAGAGTTAAATTCACCACAAATTATTCAGGCCAATCAATTAGATTTAAATCAAATGAGTGAAACTAATCCATTATATGATCGCCTATTATTAACGCTACCACGAATTAATAACTTAGCTACCGATTTACGCAAGGTTGCAAATTTAGCTAGTCCATTAGCAAAAAATCTAGAACAACGCCAATTAGCTAATGGTTTACAATTAACTAAAGTTAGTGTTCCATTAGGCGTAGTTGCAGTTATTTATGAAGCAAGACCCAATGTAACTATTGATGTGTTTAGTCTATGTTTTAAAGCTGCCAACGCAGTTGTGCTTAAAGGTGGTAGTGATGCATGGAATACTAATCATTATTTAGTTAGTTTAATTAAACAAAGTTTGGCTAAATATAATTTAAATGAAGATGTAATTTACTTAATGCCTCCATCACGTGAAGCAGTGCATGATTTACTTAATGCTACTGGCTTGATTGATGTTTGTATTCCACGTGGAAGCCATGGACTAATTAAATTTGTTCGTGATAATGCTAAAATCCCTGTAATTGAAACAGGTGCAGGTGTTGTACATAACTATATTGATATTAGTGCTGATCTGAAGATGGCGTCTAGAATTATTACTAATGCTAAAACTCGCCGAGTGAGTGTTTGTAATAGCCTTGATTGCTTATTAATTCATCAGCAACTTTTACCTCAATTAATTCAATTAGTTACTAATTTAAGTGCAAAACAAGTTGTTTTGTATGCAGATAATAATGCTTATAATAGTTTATTGGGCCATTATCCCCAAGACTTGCTTAATTTAGCCAGTGAAGAACATTTTGGTTATGAATTTCTCGATTATAAATTAGCAATTAAAACGGTGACTGATATTAGTCAAGCAATTAAACATATTCAACAATATAGCTCTGGTCATAGTGAAGCAATTATTGCTCAAGATCAATTAGTTATTACACAATTTATTCAACAAATTGATGTGGCTGCTTTGTATGTGAATGCTTCAACGGCATTTACTGATGGTGGAGAATTTGGCATGGGTGCTGAAATCGGTATTAGTACTCAGAAATTACATGCTCGTGGACCAATGGGATTAGAAGCATTAACTAGTTATAAATGGGTAGTTATTGGTCAAGGACAAATTCGCTAAATTTAAACTATCTAGCTTAATTTTGGGAACAGTTATCTACCACGCCGTAAACCTCCCCATTCAGAGAGGATATAAGGCGTTAAGTTAGCATAGCTATTTTGGTGTTTTTTGTTAAGCAAATATGTAAATAGCTTACTTTTGTAGTTGTATTTTTTATAAGCTAATAGTATAATATAGGTATCATGATTAAATCAAGCATTATAAGCAATCGTAATATAGAGCATCAACGAACTAAAATAGTTGGCTGTTGTCAATTCATCTGGAATAAAGATTTAGCCTTGGTTAAACAAGATGACGAATATTACCGTAAAATACTGGAAATATCTAAAATGAATGGTGGAGATGGCAAAGGTATTAGTCCATTGTTTAAATTCAATCCCTACAATCAACTATCTGCATTACTTACCACATGGAAACAACAATCCGATACTGTATTTCTTAAAGTATATTCTAAATCATTGCAAATAGTATTAGAGGAACTTGGTCAAGATATTGCAGAGGCTAAAAGATAGTTTTAGCTGTAACAAAAAGCTAATATCAGGATAATTTTGTTCACAAAATAACTACTGCAATAATTAAACCTTATGCCTATGTATTATTGAAGCACTCAACATAAAAAACATGAGTAAATCAGCCAAATGTAATGCTAATAAACGTGGTAATAGTAAAGATTAAATAAATTAATCTTAGATCAAAGTTGGGGAATGTTTAGACCGATTAATTGAAGTCAATCCATAATACACCTCAAAAACGTTCAGATTATAGACACATAAAAATGTCGACTATCAATGAATGCAAACTTAAATACGAGTATAAATAAAAAGTAGCATGATAGTGCATTAGCCTGTGAAGTAGATGGAATGCTACGCTAAAGCAGGAACTCCGATAAGGATATCAAAGAGCAAAAAAATTCTAAAATATAGCTAAGCTATTAATTACTTAACTTAGATTAATATTGTAATTTTACTCTGCTTAAGATTTTCAAATACAAAGATTAAATGTTGCCAAAATAAGTAAAATTTATTCTGTAAATGATGATTAATAACGACTAGTCTATATAACTATTTACGTAAAGTAAAAGTCTATAAAAGTTAGATAAACTTAATCAAGAATATGTAAAAAATTTAATAAAAAACTACTAAATAATGTGAAATTATTTAATTTTCAGAACTGGAATATATATGAAATTTATTGATGAAGCCAGAATTGATGTAATTGCTGGTAATGGTGGTAATGGCTGTATGTCATTTCGTCGTGAAAAATTTATTGAAAAAGGCGGACCTGATGGTGGTGATGGCGGTCGTGGTGGCTCAGTGATCATGATTGCAAGTAATAATTTAAATACTTTAGTTGACTATCGCTTTGTCCGTAAATACAGTGCTAAAAATGGTGAACATGGTCGTGGTGCTGATTGTTATGGACATAAAGGTGAAGATATTTATTTAAAAGTTCCAGTAGGAACCACCGTTTTTGATGATGAAACAGGTTTAGTTATTGCCGATTTAGAACAGAATGGTCAAGAATTAGTTGTAGCTAAAGGGGGAAAAGGTGGATTAGGTAATATCCATTTTAAATCTTCAGTTAATCGCGCACCACGACAAACAACTAAAGGTGAAGCTGGTGAACAACGTTGTTTACGTTTAGAATTGAAGGTTTTAGCTGATGTTGGTTTATTAGGCTTACCTAACGCAGGAAAATCAACTTTTATTCGAGCGGTATCTTCTGCACGTCCTAAAGTTGCTGACTATCCATTTACTACTTTACACCCTAATTTAGGTGTAGTGCGAGTGGATGCTGAACGAAGCTTTGTTATTGCTGATATTCCTGGTTTAATTGAAGGTGCTGCCGAAGGGCTAGGGCTAGGGCATAAATTCTTGAAACATTTACAACGTACTAAGGTTTTATTGCATATTATTGATATTGCCCCATTAGATGAAACAATTGATATAATAACTAATGCAGTAGCCATTACCCAAGAATTAGCTAAATATGATCAAGAACTTTATCATAAGCCTCGTTATTTAGTTTTAAATAAATTAGATTTAATTGCTCCAGAACAACGCGAGATTGTCATTAATAATTTTATTCAGCAATTTAAATCATATGCAACAAATACGTGTTGGGATAAGATTTTCACGATCTCGGGAATTAGTGGTGAGAACTGTAAAGAACTGTGTTATTATCTGATGGATTTTATTGAAGAA
>JBDLTW010000080.1:0-5806 GCA_039805605.1 Pseudomonadota bacterium | reverse complement strand
AGATAAAAAAGTTATTAATAAACGTACTCTAGAAAACCTAATTAAGGCTGGTTGTTTTGATAGTTTAGAAACTAATCGTGCTAAATTATTATATAATTTAAACAAAATTATTGATTTTATTGAACAAGAACGAGCTAATGAAAACCAAGGATCATTATTTGATATATTCACTCAAGATAATCAAACTAATCAGTATCATGAAGTAGAATTAGATGAAGTAGCTAACTTTAGTAGTCGCGAACAATTACAACAAGAAAAACAAGCTATTGGCTACTATTTATCTGGTAGTTTATTTGATGAGTATAAAGACTTAGCTCAGGCCTTAAAAGTATATCCCTTAATTAAATTTAGCTTAGAAGATCCTGAAATTAATAATTTAATCAATATAAAATCTAAAATCAAACCCAAAGTATTAATTGGCGGAATAATTACTTATATTGGTTCACGACCAACCAAATCTGGTGGTAAAATTGCTTTTGTCCGTATTGAAGACTCTAGTAGTGATTTAGAATTTGTGATCTTTAATGATGATTATGAGAAGTATCGCCAGTTATTAAAAATTGATGAATTAATTTTTGTTGAGGGAGAAGTTATTTATGATGCATTTCGTAATGAAATAAAAATTAATGCCTCTAAAATTCTACTTCTAGATGAATTATTAGCACAAAAAGTTGCTAGTATCGATTTACGCTTGACTGATGGAATAGTATGGCAAAGCGTTAAAACACTACTAAGTAATAATAATCCTGAATTTTTAACTAATGTAAAAATTCACTATTCTAATCATAATGCACAATGTAAAATAAAATTGGGTGAAGTAATTAGATTTATTCCCAATTATCATAATTTTGAACAATTAACTCGCTTAATTGGTAAAGAAAATTGGCAAATTTCATTAATTAATTCAAGTAATTAAAAATTTTAAAAGGTTTTTCAATTTATGCAACAGCAACTTAATATTGTTATTTTAGCCGCAGGACAAGGCAAACGTATGAATTCAGCATTACCAAAGGTCTTACATCCAATTGGCACCAAAGCAATGCTACAACATGTCGTAGAAACAGCACAGAGCTTAAATCCTCAACAATTAATTATTGTCCATGGTCATGGAGGTGAACAAGTACAACAAATACTAAATCAAGCTTGTCCTAATTTTAATTTAACTTGGGCATGGCAAGATCGTCAATTAGGTACAGGACATGCTTTAAAATGCGCTTTGGGTCAGTTAAGCTCAACTGGTATAACTTTAGTTTTATATGGTGATGTTCCATTAATTAGCCAAGCTACATTACAAGCAATGTTAGCTAAATATACGGGAAATAATTTAGTTATGTTAACGGATAACTTAACTAATCCATTTGGATATGGCAGAATTGTCCGCAATCATGCAGGAGAAATTATTGCTATAGTTGAAGAAAAAGATGCAACCACAGAACAAAAATTAATCCAAGAAATTAATACGGGATTTTATTTATTACCTAATATCCAATTAGCTTCATGGTTACATAGTTTATCCAATAATAATAGTCAAGGCGAGTATTATTTAACCGATGTAGTGGCATTAGCTTCACAACAAGGTATGGCAATTGACTATGTTAAAGCGGCTAATTCGTATGAAGTATTAGGTGTTAATAATAAAGTGCAATTAGAGCAATTGGAACGCATTTATCAACTTAATCAAGCTAATTCATTATTGGAAGCAGGGATTACTTTAGCCGATAAACAACGGATTGAAATTCGTGGTCAAATAACTGCAGGTAAAGATTGTTTTATTGATATTAATTGCATTTTTAAAGGTAGCGTAATTTTAGGTGACAATGTGACTATTGGCGCAGGTTGTATTTTAGATAATGTTACCGTTGCAGATAATGTAACAATTAAACCTTATTCAATTTTAGAACAAGCAACTATTGGTGAATTAAGTCAGGTTGGACCATATGCGCGACTTCGTCCAGGGACTAAATTATTAGAACATACCCATATTGGTAACTTTGTTGAAATAAAAAATAGTACTATTGGTAATCAGTCCAAAGTAAATCATCTAACTTATATTGGAGATGCTCAAATTGGGCAAAAAGTTAATATTGGTGCAGGTAGTGTAACTTGTAATTATGATGGTAAAAATAAATTTAAAACTATTATTGGCGATAACGTATTTATTGGTTCAGGGACTATGATGGTTGCACCTGTAGTTATTCAACAAGGAAGTTTAATTGGTGCTGGTTCGGTAATCACTAAAAATACCCCTGCGAATGAGTTAACTATATCCCGAGCAAAGCAAGTTACCATAACTGGTTGGTTAGCTAAACGCAATACCCCTCAAGGAAGTTAGTATGAAAATAAAAAATTTAATAGCAATAAGTTTAGCAACCGGTTTAATTGGTTGTGCCTTAATGGGTCCAGATTACCATAAACCCAACACCAATGACCCACAACAATTGCCAAACCAAAATCGTGACCTATTAGCCACCACTGAAAGTGCTAATTTACCAATGTTAGCATGGTGGAAAAATTTTAATGACCCGCAATTAAATCAATTAATTGAAAGTGCCTTAATTAACAATAATAATATTCAGATTGCAATTGGAAATATTGAAGCGGCTCGTGGTCAATTACGTCAAATTGAATTTGCTTGGTTACCAATAGTCGGAGGCAATGCTTCATATACTAATCAAGCAAAAGGTCAATATAGTTTATCTTTTACCCCTAGCTACTCATTAAATATTTTTCAGCTAATTCGTGCTCAAGAATATGCTAAAGCTAATTTTGAAGCAGTAAAAGCCGCAAAAGATACTGTACGTTTAAGTATTATTAGTCAGGTAGCTACAGGATATTTTACTCTACTCGGTCAGGATTATCAATTACAGCTCCAACAACAATTAGTAGCTGATTTATCCGAATTATTAGCTTTAGCTAAATTACAATATCAAGCAGGATTGTATTCCTTATATCAATTACAAAGCTATGAGCAACAATATGCGACGGCTCAGGCGCAAATTCCAATTATTCAAAATAATATAATTGTGGCTCAAAATGCCTTACGTGTCTTATTAAATCAAAACCCAGGAGATATTAAACGAGGCGAAAAATTTAATCAACTCAATAGTTATGGTATAATTCCAATTAATTTACCTTCAAACATATTGCGTAATCGCCCAGACATTCGTCAAGCTGAACAACAATTAATTATGGCTAATGCAAATATTGGTGTAGCAGTGGCGACATTTTTTCCAACTATTAACTTAACAGGCGCAGGAGGTGTAGCTTCTGGTTCATTAAATAGTTTATTTGGCAGTAATACTGATTTTTGGACAACTACAGCTGGTGCAACAATGCCAATTTTAAATTTTGGTATTTATGGACAAATCCAAACAGCTAAAGGTGAATATTATGCTGCCTATTATAACTATTTACAGACAGTACGTAGTGCTTTTGCTGCTGTGGATAATGATTTATCGGCGCATCAACAGTTGACTTTAAGTATGCAACAACAAGAAAAATTTTATCAAAGCACTCAATTATCCTATCAATTAGCTGAATCAAGTTTTACACAAGGCTTATTTAGTAAACCTCAGCTATTACAAAGTGATGTTGCTTTAACTCAGGCCGCCTTAAGTTTACAACAAAGTAAATTACAACAATTAGGCACAATTGTTCAATTATATCAAGATTTGGGTGGTGGTTATGCTTATCAAAACTACGAAAGCACCATAAAATTTAATGACAGTCATGATTAAAAAGGAGTCTAGCAATGCAAAATCGATTACAGGGAAAAACAGTTCTAATTACGGGAGCTAGTTCAGGAATTGGCAAAGCTTGTGCAATTGAATTTGCTAAGATGGGGGCTAACTTAATTTTAGCTGCCCGTCGAGTTGATCGTTTAGAGCAACTAAAACAGCAGTTGGTAGCTAATTATGCAATTAAGGCTTTTGTAATAGGCATTGATGTAACCAATACTAAACAAGTAAATACTGCGTTAAATCATTTACCAGATAGCATTACACAAATTGATATTTTAATTAATAATGCTGGGTTAGCTTTAGGGCTAGATTATCTAATTGATGATGATCCGCAAAATTGGGAAACAATGATTGATACTAATCTTAAAGGTTTTTTAGCCGTATTACGCTTAGTTGCAACTAAAATGCAACAACAACAATTTGGTCACATTATTAATATTGGTTCAGTAGCAGGTGTTGAAGCTTATGCTAAAGGCAGTGTTTATTGTGCTACTAAACATGCAGTACACGCAATTAGCCAGAGCTTACGTGAAGAAATGGTTGAATATGGCATTAAAGTTAGTGAAATCTTACCTGGTGCGGTTAATACTGAGTTTAGTACTATTCGTTTTAATGGTGACAATGATCGTGCCAATCAAGTCTATCAAGGTTTTGAACCATTACAAGCTAATGATGTTGCCGAATTAATTGTTTATACAGCTAACTTACCTAGGCATGTTAATTTAGCTGAAAGTTTAATTTTAGCAGGTGTACAATCTCGAGCAACTAAAATTTATCGAAATTAAAATTAACTTTAATTGAAGTCAGCCACAATATACCTTCTTACAAAGATGTTCAAGTTGTGGACACATACACGTAGATAATCGCAAAAATAAAGTAAATTGTGTAAAATGTGGACTATCAAAAGGCAAATATAAAAGGAACAGGACTTGCAGTATTAGCCTGTAGAGTAGATGGAATGCCTAATTTTCAAAATTCCACGCTGAAAGCAGGAACCACCCGTATTAGCTAAACCAAGATTTGTTCTTGGTTTAGTATAACGTAGGAATCCTCGCCATTTAGTGTTGGGAGGATGTCAAGGTAGGGTAGGTATCAAAATTTCACTAAAAATTAACTATGCAGAGCAAACCTTTATAGGCGGTAATTTAGTTGAATAGTCTTTTGGTAATTTAGCTAACTGGGCTAAGGTATTATTAGCTAATTGCTGATAGATTTGTCCAGTTGAATGGTGAATATCTAAAGCAATTGGTGCGCCAATGTCACTAGTTTGACAAATTTGTCCATCTAAAGGAAGTTGTCCTAAAAACTCTAAATTATACTCTTGTTTTAATTTATCACTCCCGCCTGTGCCAAAAATATTAGAATGATGCCCACAATTAGCACATTGATGGAACGACATATTTTCAATAACACCTAAGCATGGAATAGCTAATTTTTGAAACATATTAATACTTTTACCAACATCAAGTAATGCAATATCTTGTGGTGTAGTGATAACAATTGTTGCCGTAACTGGAAACTGTTGAGCTAAAGTTAAATGAATATCACCCGTACCAGGTGGCATATCAATAAATAAAATATCTAAGTCATGCCATTCACTATCAAATAAGAGCTGATTTAAAGCTTTATTGACAATTGCACCACGCCAAATTGTTGCTTGTTTTGGATCGGCTAAAAAACCAAATGACATTGCTTGTAAATTAAATTTTTCTAGTGGTATAAAACAATTATTTGGACTAATTTCAGGTTTATAATCTGTAGCCTGAAGTAAAGTTGGTAACGAAGGGCCATAAATATCGGCATCTAAAATCCCAATCTTTAAACCTTGGTTAGCACAAGCAATTGCTAAATTTAAAGCTGTAGTTGATTTACCAACGCCACCCTTACCCGAAGTTACCGCAATAATATTTTTAATCTTAGTTAAGCGTTTTAGCCCATGTTTAACCTGATGTGGTATAATAACAGGTTTAGTAGTATCAATTATAGTCATAGCAATTATACTTTCAAAATAGTTTAGTTAAACTCTTTATATTTTAGTGGAAGTTTTGCTGAGAATTAATTCTCAA
>JBDLTW010000079.1:0-3448 GCA_039805605.1 Pseudomonadota bacterium | reverse complement strand
TATAAGGAATTAAATCCTAATGCATCTAAAATCTTTTTAGCCAACTTACGATTTTTTCCTTGATAAGGATATGTATGAATATGAATAGCTGGATTAAAATTTAATTCAATTAAGGTGTAGTTATTTTCTGGATACGGATTACTAATATCTCGAATTAACATATCAACACCACAAATTCTTGCTTGACAACTATTAGCTGCTTTTACTGCAATTCGTTTATATGCTTTAGGCATTAGCTCAGTAACATCTAAAGAGTCTCCGCCTGTGGATATATTTGAATTTTCACGTAAATATATTTTATGTTTAAATTCTGGAATAGAATTAAAATCTAAACCCTGTTCAGCTAAAAATAAAGCTTCGGTTTCGCCCAAAGTAATTTTTTCTAGGGGTGTAACATAACCAGTTCCACGTAAAGGATCTAGATTTTTTAAGGTAACTAATTGACTAATTGTTGATTTGCCATCTCCAATTACATTAGCAGGTTCACGATATAATACTGCTAAACATTGACCATCAATTACAAAAAATCTATATTCTTGACCTTCTGCTAATTGTTCAATTAAAATTTGTTGATCAAAGCTAAAGGCATAATTTAGTGCATAATTAAAATCACTATAACTACATGCTTGTTTAAAAATGGTAATACCTTGACCAAAATTAGTTGAATTAGGTTTAATTACAATTTTACCTTGTTGATAGCGTGAATAATTAGCTAAAGCATCGGTAAGCTGTGTATAATTTTCTCCATTAGCTACGATTAATCCGTTGTCAGTTAATAGCTGCTTAGTAACTAATTTATTTTCCATCGCTAATATGGTTGCATAGTTGTCTAATGAGGTTTTAGTTGCTTGTTTAATATATTGAGTTAATTTTCCTTGAGTTAAACTAATAAAATTATCTTGACGGTCTAAAAATTTGAATTTCAAACCCCATTTTACTGCTTCTTTTAACAAAATTTGTGTCGACAATTCAAGGTCTTCAAAACCACAAAATTGATAATTATGCCTTTTACTCAAATCAAAATATTTAGTGGCCAGATTAATAAAATAATCACTATAACCATTTTCAGCAACTTGCTTGGCAATTTCACAAGCATAACTAGGTTGATTATCTTGTAAACGTTGTTGATAATAATCTAAAACAGCTAATTTATTTTGACTAATTCCAGCCTCACTTAATGTAGTATAAATTTGTTGTAAAACTTCAATTCCACGATTTTGCAAGTGTTTCGCTTCGGTAGTCGAGTAATGTAACCAAATTTCTTGACTACGATTAGAATCTGCTGCTAAAATTTGATTTTGATTGGCCAAGCGATATTCTTCATCACTCATTAAGAAATCAGGAGCTAGTAGACCATAAATTAAAATTAAATGAATTAGTTCTAGCGACTCTGGAGTTATGCCTACCTTAGTTAAGGGGTTTAGATCTAGGGTACGAATTTCTACATAATTAATTCCATTATTATATAAATCATCTAATACACCACTTTTAGTATGTCCTTTTAAACGTAATTGCGAATAATATTCTTTGGCAGCGATAATATGTCCTGAACTAATTGCTTGTTTAATATCCGCAATATAATCATATAAAGAATTATACGACACATAAAAATAATCTAAATTACGATAACCACTCACCCCATTGCGGAATGAACTTGCACCGTCAAAGTAATAACTATCCTCTGTGAGTTTAGTTTTTTTACGCTGTGCATGTTCTTGACTTAAATAAGTTGCATGGGCAACCGAGTTGGCTCCAGTTAAATAAATAACCAGCCAACAAAATTTTAAATAATAACGAGCTACTTTTAAATAAACTTGATCTTTAAATTCACGAAACGATAAACCATTAGGATTTGCACAATATAACTGTTGTAAAAAACTATCTGCAAAAGAAAAATTAAAATGAACTCCTGAGAGTAATTGTTTACGTTTCCCATACTTAGCAGCTAAATACTCGCGATACTCAGTAATTTCAGGATTGGCAAATTGAGCTTCTCTAATTAGATTATCTTCGATAGGTAGTTTAGGTGGTAAAGAATAAGGCCATAATAGCTCATTTTTTAACTCAAGACTAACTAAATCGTGTAAAGCCTCCATAAAATTTAAAGCTTGTTGTGATGTTGCAAATATTGGTGTTACCATTTCAACTTGAGCTTCAGCAAAATCAGTTGTAATATATGGATGTTTTGCTTTATCGCCAAATACTTCAGGATGTGGAGTGAGGGACAAATTACCATTTAGATCGGTACGAATATTTTCTTTTTCTAAACCAAAATTACCATCACAGAGTAAGCTAGTTAAATTGTGTTGCTTAACTAATTGTAAAAAATCCATTTTTATTCCCTCATAAACTTTAATTGTATTTAATTAAGTTGCTAACATAAGTTGTTCTAAATTATTTGTCAATAAATCTTGACTGGGTAATTGTTTACTCACTATGAGAATAAAACTATTTGCCCAAGTTGGTATCCAACGATCACCTACCTTATTTAGCCAACTCCAACGTCTTAATTGCGCTGTAGTTTTACATGGTGGACAGTAGTTAAAAAATTTACCCGCATTAATAGTCAAATTTAATTTAGCTAATTGTTGTTTAAATTTAACTAAATCAATCAAATATAAATCCTTAAAATTAGTTAATCGAATTTGCTTTAATCCTAGCCAACTATAACGATTAAAACATAAGAAAATTAATTTTCCATTAGGAGCTAAAATTCGATACAATTCAGCTAAGATTAAATCATAGTTCTGATAAAATTCTAATGCATAAGGACAAATAATCAAATCGACACTAGAGCTTTGAATAGGTAGATGAGCTAAATTAGCTAATAAATCACTGCCCAAAGTAAAATGATGCTTAATTTTATTACCTTGTAATAAATTAATTTGGCTTAAACCAATTTGTAAAGAATAATTACCATAATAATCAGTAACCTGAGTTGCTAAAAATAAGCGTTGCTTAGCTAAAATTTCACGACCTAAGGGGTCGGATAATAACCAATCTTGTAAACCTGCTACTAATTCTAAGTTCATTGTTTTTCCTTAACTTAATGGCGTAATTCAACTGGTAAGGCAAAAATCATATGTTCCTCAACTACATTAAGCGTTTCCATTTGACTAAATCCAGCATGTTGTAAACGTGTGATTACGCCCTCTACTAAAATCTCAGGAGCTGAAGCACCTGCAGTTACACCTATACAATCTAAATTCAACCATTGTGGTTGGATTTCACTAACAAAATCTATTAAATAAGCTTTAACACCTAAATTTTCAGCTAGTTCTTTGAGTCGATTGGAGTTGGAACTATTTTTACTACCGATTACGATTATTGCCTGACAATGTTCGGCCATAGCTTTAACTGCATCTTGGCGATTTTGTGTAGCGTAACAAATATCCTCATTTTTAGGTAATTTTAAGTGAACAAACTCAGCTTGTAACTGTTGAATAAT
>JBDLTW010000078.1:0-2783 GCA_039805605.1 Pseudomonadota bacterium | reverse complement strand
TGCCCGACTACATAATAAAATATCAGATAGTCGCAAAGATTTTTTGCATAAATTGTCAAGCAAACTAATCAACGAAAACCAAGTAATTAGTCTTGAAGATTTAAACGTTGCAGGTATGCTTGGTAACCGTAAACTATCTAAAGCAATATCCGATAAGTTGGAGTGAATTTACCCGCCAATTAGAGTATAAATGGTAGAACTATAGCCAACTTGATATCCAAGCAGTCAGATTTGCTCTAACTGTGGAGTTGTAACAGGTGAAAAACCATTGCAGATTAGAAAATGGACTTGTGATTGCGGTTCAACACATGACCGTGATATAAGCAACCATAAATATACATGCCGCTGGACTAGCGGGAATTAACGCCTAGGGAGTTTCCTCTATTGGGGTTGAATGTAGTGTAATACAATCAACTAGACATGGAACGTTGAACTAGGAATCCTCGCACTTTAGGCTGGGTGAAGGTCAACACGTATTCATTTTACGCAACTTTTATCAAAAATATGTTCCCCCAAAAAATGGGAGAACTTTTTAAAAAATTGCTAGATGGTTAATTAGGAAAGTTTACTTCATCAACTAAATTTAAAATTCCGCTACTATTTAAGCTATATACACAATTATTTACATTAACTGTAGTTGACTTAAATTTTATAAAACCACTCCCAGAAGGCGTATCATTTATTGCTAAGTTAATTTCTCCACTTGCTTTAATTGAATTAATGCCAAATTCTATGTCATCATCTCCAAAATCTTCATCAATATTAGTATCATTAGGCCAACCTGCAAGATTAATTTTACAAGCATTTCCTTGGTTGCTACCATTTAAAGTAATTCCCCTTAGAGCATAACCAGATAAGGTATTATTGTCTGAAATAAATGCAACTACATATGCATCTATTGTTTTATCATCATTGGTATAATGGTACATTTTCATACTTTGTGTAGTAGCAAATACACTCGATGAAATTGCGCCTAGAATAGCTAACATTGCTAATTTTTTCATTATTGTATTCCTTGTAAATTTGACCATCATTTCTTTTATCAAATCATTGCAATAAAAACATATTAATTGGGAGCAAAAGTAAAAAACTCGAAATTCTCCAATATCAACTTTATGTTAATTGCCATTACCACCTTTTAATTGAATTATGAGGTCTTGGATTATTAAATAAGCTCCTCCAATATTTTCATTAAAATTTGAGCTTTTTGATTCAGTAGTATTGTTGTTAAATAACCAAATACTTGCTTTGCAATTCTTTGATTAATCACTTATTTGTTGTATTTTATCATTAATGAGGAAAAAAGTCAAATCAAAATAAACTTAGTGGCGTAGCATGGAATGACAATCAGGTGCGTAATTGCATTTGAAATTTCAAATTTGGTAGGTTATTTCTATTTATTTACAATATCAGTAAATCTAATCTTCCAAACCATTATTAGACTTTACATCTTCAAGAGTGTGTGTTTTTTGTATTTCTAACATGGTGCGACAATTTTCAGCATCTTGTTTTACCAAGGCTAAAGCTTTATTACACACAAAGCGACAACAGCCAACTATTTTATTTAATTGATTGACGTTTTATTTCGCTATTGCTTACAATTAGTCTAAATTTGTAACCTTTACGTTGTTTGTCTTGCTTTATGCTTGATTTAATCATGATACCTGTATTATACTATTGCTCTATAAAAAATACACCTAAAAAAGTAAGTTATTTATCTACCACTCCGTAAAACCTCTCCCTTCAGGAGGAGGATATAAGAAGTGGTGGATAAATATCATGAAAAGCCAAATACAATTATTAATTTTATTGATTATAAGGCATTAGCTTTTGATGCTGAGGCAAGAAATCAAACATTCTTAAAAATTTTAAATGGTAAATTAGTTATTAATTAACTATTACCAATTTTTAGGTAGTTAAATGTTAAAACTCGGAGTAAATCATGACACATTTAGTATTAAATACTAATGAATTTAAAAAATATTCCATTCTAAAAAAATATAACTGTAACGCAATGGTGATTTATGCGTTATTTGAAAGTTTACAAAATAGAATTAATCAACTTGAAGATCTAAAAATGATTAACGATATTCAACAAGCTAAAACGGATAAAATTTATTCTGGCAACGATGCTATAGCAAAATTGAAAGATATAGTCAACCAAGAAATAAACCGTACATTGTCATATTAATATTTATTAAACTTAATTAAAATAAAATATTTGGTTGACCATAATGGATTACGTGTCTTAGTACGCAATGACAATTAAGTAATAAATTACAGCTGTTCACTAGCTAAATCAACCACATTACGATTAGTAGCGTCAAAACTCATGCCAATTGCATAAATTGGTTTATTGCTATTCACAAACTTCTGCGCATAATTCTTAGCTTTAATTTGCGCCAACGCCGAAGCTGCATCACCATTACTAGTTAATTTAAACTCAAGTAAAATAATCTTATCTGGCATGTTTATGCTTAAATCAATTCTGCCATGATTAGTTGCATCTTCAGCCACCAAATCATAACCTAAAGCAGTGAAATAACTATATACCACCGAGGCATAAAATCCTTCATATTCAGCGATTTTATTATTACGATACCAATCATGTGGAATACCAGCAAAATGACTAGTTATTACCTCTTGGATCGCACTAAAATTATGTTGTTGTAATTGCTGTTTTAAATATCGACTTTGATATGAATAATTATCATTATCACTGCTAACCATTTCTAAAATCTGTCGATTTAAACTTAATTTAACTTCAAAATTTGGATAGCTTA
>JBDLTW010000077.1:0-2705 GCA_039805605.1 Pseudomonadota bacterium | reverse complement strand
GTAGATATTCAGGTCATGTTTCATTAATTATTGATGTAGCTCTAAGTGCTCTCGATAATTATGATTAATAAATACCCACAGATTTTTAACTAAATTTTGATAAAAATGCAATTAATCTATTTGCGGGTGTTGAAAATGAGTATCTAGTGTTTTGTGGAATTCAGAAATTAATGAATTAACTTACCAATCTTTAAACTGAAGTCTTTAGGTGTGGTTTCTATCTTTAAAATTTAATGTTTATAAGGAAATTAAATGATGAAAAAGTTAGCATTATTAGCCGTTTTAGGCGCAATTTCATCTTCTGTATTTGCTACAAATGGACGGATTATGAAAATGTTCCACTATACTGATGATAGTAAAACAGTAGATGCGTATGTGGTTGCGCTTGTTTTAGGCAAAACCGTGTCTGGTTATGATATAAAAGGAATTACTTTAAATGGATCTGATAGTCAAGGTGAAGCTTGCAAAATGAATTTTGTGGGTTGGCCTACTTTTAGTGATATTGGTATAGATGATGAGGGTAATGGCTTAGATTTTAGTGTTAATTCAATCAATGCAAGTGGTAAAATTAAATTCGCAATGAATGATAAACCTTCTGGTGTTGGTTTTATAAAATTTAATTCAGACACAGTTAATGTAAATGATTGCGTGTATAAATTCGATGGTAATAGAGTAGATTTGAATTTGGTTAGTGAAGTAGACTTTCCTAGTTAACCATCTAGTGATCTTTATAAAAAAGTTCTCCCATTTTTTGGGGGAACATGTTTATTACATTGTTATTTTTGTCAGCACCAAAGTGAGGTGATTGTGTGGCTAACCATTAGCTACTAATTTTTCTTCTTAATCTAATATCGGGTATTGCGCCATCTCCACCATCAAAAACTAACCAATAGTCTCATAATAGGCTATAAAAAACAATTCCCCAATATCACCAAGAACTACTTATGTGGTTTACGGCGTGGTGGATAAATTTCTTGCAAAAATTATCCAACATGCCGTAAAACCATCCCATTCGGGGGGTATAAGGCATTAAGCTAACGTAGCTATTTTGGTGTTTTTTGTTGCTCAATATATTGACGAATAATACCAAATCCAATAAGTAGTTTCTTATATAGACAACCAATCTCTATAACATAGTTGAGTAATATATACGAATTCTTATTTTGTGTTTGGTATAACAGAATTAATTGAAGTAGATCCACTATACATCTCACAAAAATGTTCAGGTTGTGGACAGATACACGTAGCAGAAAATCGCAAAAACTAAGCTAGTTTTAGATGTGTGAAGTGTCAACTATCAATGATGAGCATAGATATGAAAGTGGCTAGATTTGCCGTATACCATAAAATATCATTATTTCTGGTTTTGCTAAATTCGACAAAATAATAAATAAAATATTGGAGTACATTAATGTTAAAAACTTCTAGTCTTACACCTTTACAATATCAGGTGATAATTAACAAAGCAACTGAAATACCATTTAGTGGTGAATTTGTCGAAGTAAATTCACAAGGTAGTTACTTATGTCGTAATTGTGGTGCTGTGCTATTTCGTGGTGAGTACCAGTTCCATTCTGGGTGTGGTTGGGCTAGTTTTGATCAAGCAGTACCATCAAGTATTACTCAACTATTAGATGCTGATGGTAAGCGTAGTGAAATTGTATGTAGTTGTTGCAATGGTCATTTGGGACATGTTTTTTATGGCGAAGGATTTACTCAATTAAATACTCGCCATTGTGTTAATTCTTTCGCTTTAGATTATGTAACTAATCAAGATGTAACAATGAGCGAAGAAATTATTTTGGCTGCAGGATGTTTTTGGGGTGTTGAATATTATTTAAAACGTTTAAATGGTGTTTTGTTAACTCAAGTTGGCTATTGTGGCGGAGAAGTAGATAACCCACAATATAGCCAAGTAAAACAACAAACTACAGGTCATTTAGAAGTTGTTCGAGTAATTTTTGATCCTAAACGGTTAAGTCTAATTGAGCTATTACAATATTTCTTTGAAATTCATGACTTTACTCAAGTAGATGGTCAAGGTCCTGATATAGGCAATCAATATCTGAGTGCAATTTTTTATTATGAAAATAGACAACAAGAAATTGCCCAACAAATAATTAATCAATTAACCGTTAAAGGTTATCAAGTGGCAACCAAATTATTACCTATGCAAAGTTTTTGGATTGGTGAAGAGTATCATAGAAATTATTATGATCGGCAAGGAAACATTCCTTATTGCCATAGTTATATAAAACGTTTTTAGAGAAAATTTGTACAATGAAAAAAATTATTTTAGCTAATCCACGTGGTTTTTGTGCTGGTGTTGATCGAGCAATAACTATAGTTGAAACTGCATTACAAAAATATGGTGCTCCAGTTTATGTTCGCCATGAGGTAGTACACAATAAATATGTGGTTGATGGTTTAAAACAAAGAGGAGCCGTTTTTATTGAAGATATTAAAGATGTTCCTGAGGGGAGTATTTTAATTTATTCAGCTCATGGTGTTCCATTATCTGTTAGAGAACAAGCAGAAGCAAAAAATTTAACTATGATTTTTGATGCAACCTGTCCTTTAGTTAGTAAAGTTCATGTAGAGATTAAAAATCTGCATAAAAATGGCTATACTATTATTATGATCGGGCATAAAGGTCATCCAGAAGTTGAAGGGACGATGGGGCAAGTTAATGGACAAATTTATTT
>JBDLTW010000076.1:0-8870 GCA_039805605.1 Pseudomonadota bacterium | reverse complement strand
ACCATCAACTAATGAAACAGCCGAAGTCCGTACTAAGGTACTAATATTAAAAAATGGACTAATAATAATGCGTTCAGGAGCCGTCCAAGTTTTACCATTATCAGAAGACATTAAATGATTTAAAGCACTTCCTGACCATCCACCAATACTCACTGATACTACAAATAAATGTAAAAATCCATTTTTAGCTCGATAAATTACTGGATTGCCAACTTTTATCACATAACGATGATTAGCTTTAGCAATCATTTGTGGATCAACTAAAGCTTTAGCCATACTCCATTTACCATGATGATAAATAGAACTCCAGATTTTAACATCTGGTCTTCCTTCTTTAGTCCCTGCAAACCAAAAAGCTAATAAATCACCATTAGCCAACATAGTAAATGAAGAACTATGTGCGGCTGGTAAATAAGCTGGTTGGGGAATTAATTGAGATTCAAAATAAGGCTGTTGAGTAATTAATTGACCACTACTTAAAAAATCATTATCTAAGCTAAATTGAATTTTATTATAAGTACTAGCTTGATTTTCTTGATAGAGTAAAACACTAATCACACCTAATAGGATTAAAGTTACTAATTTAATGGGTTGGAACGAAATTATTTTCAATTTTACCTACTTAAATTAATTTGATTAATTAAATTTATTACATTGAAGGTGCTAGCTAATTGAAATTGTTGGGGATTGAGAACAATTTGCCGATATAATTCAGGATGATGAGGACATGCACCAATAGTTACTTGATTATCAATTGGATGACCTAAAATAGTCGAGCAAATTTCATCATACTGATTTTGTAATTCCTTAGTTAGAAATTCAGCATGTGTAATTTGATCTAGTGATTTTCCTGCCAATTTAATAAAACCATTACTTCCCATAATAATTAAGCTTACTTCAATATTATGTGGTTCGGCAGTTAAGCAAATTTCCATAGTTCCACCAAAGCTACCAAAGTCAAGTAAAGCATATACACTATCTTCAACCTGACTATTTGTAAACTTAGTCTGATAATATTTACTAGCTACTACCTGTGGAACTCCTAATAAATACTGCATAATATCCAAGTAATGAATACCAAATTCAAATAGAACTCCGCCGCATTCAGTTGAGTTACCACGCCAACCAGTAAAATAATTGATTGGACGTTGCCAACGTTGTACTAAACTAGTGCTACGAATATCACCTAATAATTTATTTTGCAAAATTTGCTGAACAATTGCAATTGATTGATTTAAGCGCACTTGTAAAACACAAAATATCTCTACTTGATTAGATTTCGCTAATTGCTCTAGTTCCTTCAGCTCGTTACTAGTAAATGTTGCAGGTTTTTCAATAATAACATTTTTTTTATGGATTAATGCCTGTTTTGCCTGCTGGTAATGTAGATAACTAGGTGTTAAAATTACTACACAATTAGTTCTCTCATCTAAATATACTTCTTCTTCATTGCTATAACAATATTGCTCAACTAATTGTGTTTGCCATTTAGCTATGCACTCAGGATTTGGATCATAATAAGCAATGAATTTATATTCATCTTGATTAGCTTGTAAAGCAGCCAAATGACGATTAAAAATTGCGCCACAACCAAGCACAGCAACGGTATACTTTGCCATAATCATAATTTCCTTAAAGTTTAGGAAGAACTATTTTAGCTTTATCACTTGCTCGATATAAAACTATTAATTTACCAATATGTTGCACAAATAAGGCAGATGTTTCATGACAAATCTGACTAATTAATTCTTCACGTGCTTGACGATCATCACCCAAAACTCTGATTTTAATTAATTCATGCGCATCTAAACTATGATTTATTTCCTTAATCACATTAACTGTGACACCATTATTACCTATCATAACTACTGGTTGTAGATCATGAGCTAAGCCTTTTAGATATTGACGTTGTTTTACTGTTAATTCAGTCATGTATATTCCTTTATTAATTTTTTATTGAAGATTGTAATCGATTTGAAGTTTTATATGCATAAAATACAGTACTTGAAATCATTACTAAAAATGCCCATACTGTAAGAGGTTTATCTGAACCAAGTATTGACCACATACAAAACCCCGCAGCTATAATCCCCAATATAACATATAAGCAATAAGATTTTTTTCCAACTTTATTGGCACCTAAAACAATTACCGCAAATGCCGAGTAAATATAGGGGATTAGATATAAAATTACTGACATAGTAATAATACGGTTAAATTGCTGTTGCGCAGTTGGAGCAATGGTCAATATTACCACAATACTCATAATAATTGCAAGTATAACTAAACCAAGTGCAGGAACCCCTTTGCTATTAGTTTTAGCAAAAAACTGCGGAAATAATTTATCTTCAGCAGCCGCTTTAGCAGTTTGTCCAGTAACTAATGTCCACCCCGCCATCGCTCCAGATACATCAATAATTGCGATTATTGACATAATAATCCCAGCTAATTTAGTTTTAAAAATAATTGATAAGGCATCAGCAAATGGTGCACTTGAATTAGCTAATTGATGGTTAGGAACTATTCCCATCATCACTGTACAAGTTGAAATATATACAATACTAGCAATGATAACACCACAAATTGTCGCTAATGGCACATTACGTTGAGGATTACGAACTACCGCAGCTGACACACAGGCTGATTCTACACCAATAAAACCCCACATAATATTATTAAATGAGGCATTAACTGCATAACTTGCTGAGTGATGCGAAACATTCCACCCCTGCATAAATAGTTTAATATCAAACCAATGCCAACCAAAAAGAGTTACAAATAATAATGGTAGCATGGCACAAGTTAAGGCAGTAGTTTGAATAATTCCTACTATCTTCGCACCACGAATATTTAAGCCAGTAAAAATCCAAATAATCGCAATTTGAGTAATTACACTGATTGTTATATTATTAAAGATAGGAAATATATTTGCTAGGTAACCCACAATTATCGTTAACATACTAACTAAAGCAATCCAATTAGCTAAAGAATAAACGAAATTAGTTTGATAGCCCACAAAATCACCAAAGGCTTGACGAGCATAAGAATAAGGTCCTGCACCGTTAGGTGAAATAATAGCTAATTTAGCAAAAACTAAAGCTAAAGCCATTACTCCAATCAAAGCAACACCCCAACCAATTAATGAAATACCACCAATTCCCGCCAAAGATGCTGGTAACATATATACCCCAGATCCCAACATATTACTAGTTACCATAAAAATAGCTGCCACCAAACCTATTTGTGATATTCCATTTTTTGTTGTAGTCTGCATAAATCTCTTTCATAAATATCTGTTGCTGACAATATTATACAAAAATTCAGCTTGTTTAGTAAGGTTTAATTAACAATGCAACGAAATTTTCTTCGTTGCATTAATTTAATTAGCTCTATTCTTTAAGTTAAATCAAAACAACTACACATAAAGTTACGATCACCATGAGCGTCATCTATTCGATTAACTGTTGGAAAAACTTTATTATTTTCAAGTGTTTTAACTGGAAAACAACCAACCTGAATTGAATATGGTTTATTCCAATTAATAATATCAGCCAAAGTATGTGGCGCATTTTTTAAGGGATTATTAGTTTTATCTAATTCACCACTAATTACTTGCTCAACTTCATGATAAATTGACTTCATTGCTTCAATAAAACGATCTAGCTCGGTCTTACTTTCACTTTCAGTTGGTTCAATCATTAATGTTCCAGGGACAGGAAAAGACATTGTCGGCGCATGGAAGCCATAATCCATTAAGCGTTTAGCAAAATCAACTTCACTAATTCCGCTTTGTTCTTTTAATGGACGCAAATCAATAATGCACTCATGAGCCACTGTATTATTTTGTCCAGTATATAAGACTGGGTAACCAATTTTAGTTAAGTTTTTAGCAATATAATTAGCATTTAAAATTGCAACTTTAGTCGACAACTGTAAACCATATTCACCAAGCATAGTATTATACATCCAAGAAATAGCCAAAATAGAGGCACTACCAAAAGGAGCACTAGAAACTGCTGAATAATTATAATTATCTTGATCAAAAATTGGATTTTGGGGTAAAAATGGTGCTAAATGCTGTTTTAAACCAATTGGTCCCATTCCTGGACCACCACCGCCATGAGGAATAGCAAAAGTTTTATGCAAGTTAATGTGCGATACATCAGCACCCAATTCAGCTGGTTTAACCAAACCAACTAAGGCATTTAAATTAGCCCCATCCATATAAACTTGACCACCATGCTGATGAATAATCTGGCAGATTTGTTTAATTCCTGCCTCAAAAACGCCATGAGTTGATGGATAAGTAATCATTAGACAAGATAAATTAGTGCTATATTGTTCTGCCTTAGCTATTAAATCATTTATATCTACATTGCCCTGAGCATCACAATTAACTACCACAACCTCTAGCCCCATCATTTGTGCAGTTGCAGGATTAGTTCCATGTGCCGAACGTGGAATTAAACAAATATTACGCTTACCTTCTCCACAACTTTGCTGATAACGACGAATTGCCAATAACCCTGCATACTCACCCTGTGCACCAGAATTAGGTTGCATACAAACAGCATCAAATCCCGTAATATCTTTTAATTGCTGAGTTAAGCCATTTATCAGTGTTAAATACCCCTGTACGCTACTACGAGGTGCAAAAGGGTGAATATTAGCCATTTTTGCCCATGATAATGGTTCTAATTCAGCAGCTGCATTAAGCTTCATTGTACATGAACCTAGTGGTATCATACTATGTACCAAGGAAATATCTTTATTTTCTAGATACTTCAAGTAGCGCATCATGCTAGTTTCACTTTGGTAATTATTAAATACCTCGTGCTGTAAAATTTTATCTTGACGATACAATGCTTGTTGTGGAGCTAATAATAGCTCCATCTCAGGAGTAATCAATTCTTGACCATCACACAGTAAACTAACTAAATCGGTAATTTCTGCTAATGTTGCATTCTCACCAACTGAAATAAATAATTTATTCTTGTAACAAGCAATTGCATAACCATTATCTTGTAATTTATCACATACTTGTTGTGCCTGTTGATGATTAAAAGTTACTGTATCAAAGATCACTCCCAAATTATCTAGTTGAAAACCATAATATTGTAAATTATAAGCCAATAAATTAGCTAGATAACTAATTCGTTTAGCAATTTGTTGTAATCCTTCTGCACCATGATAAATTGCGTAAAATCCTGCCATATTAGCTAATAGCACTTGAGCGGTACAAATATTTGAAGTAGCTTTTTCACGACGAATATGTTGCTCACGGGTTTGTAACGCCATTCGCAAAGCTTTTTTACCCCGTGCATCAACTGATACACCAATAATTCGTCCAGGCATTAAACGTTTAAATGCGTCACGAGTTGCCATATATGCGGCCGCTGGACCACCAAAACCAAGTGGTATACCAAAACGTTGTGTAGTTCCAACCGCAATATCTGCACCTTGACTAGCTGGAGATTTAAATAAAACTAAAGATAAAACATCACAAGCCATGGTCACAACCAATTTAGGAGCCAATTGTTTCCACTGTCTTATCAAATCACTATAATCAATTACCTGACCAATTAAATCAGGATTTTGAACAAAGCAACCAAATATTTGACTAGCATCGCATTGCGCAATTGGTGCAATAATTAACTCAATTCCCAAATATTCAGCACGAGTTTGCATTACACTTAAAGTTTGTGGTAAAACATTTTCATCAATCCAAAATTTATTACCTGAATTTGAATTAATTCGATGTGCCATTGCCATGGCTTCCGCTGCAGCTGTAGCCTCATCCAATAATGAAGCATTCGCTAATTCAAAACCCGTTAAATCAATGATCATTTGTTGATAATTAAGTAAAGCTTCTAAGCGTCCTTGAGAAATTTCTGCTTGATATGGTGTATAAGCAGTATACCAACCTGGATTTTCAAAAACATTACGTCGAATTACAGCGGGTGTCACACAATCATGATAACCTAAACCAATATAATTACGCAATAACTCATTACTTTCTACAATCGCATTAATTTTAGCTAATGCTTGTTCCTCACTTAAACCAATTTGACGTGTAGTTGGAGTTCTGCTCATTAATTCAGTAGGAATTACAGCCTCAATAAAATCATCGAGATTTAAATAGCCTAATTCAGTTAAAATTTGTTGTTGTTGAGTAGTATTATTACCAATATGGCGATGATGAAATTCAGATAAACTCATTAATAAAATCTTCCTTAAAAGATAATTATAATAAAAAAACCCCATTAAATTTAGTTAATTTAACAGGGTAAATTCTAGCCAATTAATGCTTGATAAGCTTCAGCAGTTAATAAATTATCTAATTCGCTAGGATTAGTTAGTTTCAATTGTAATAACCAACCATTAGTATGTGGTTCGTGATTAGCTAAAGTTGGATCACTAACTACAGCATGATTAACTGCAACTACTTCACCACTTACTGGGGCATATAAATCAGAAGCAGCTTTTACTGATTCAACAACGCCAATAGTCTGACCTAAACTAATTACTTGTCCAACTTCGGGTAATTCAATATACACTAAATCACCTAAAAGCTCTTGAGCATGGTGAGTAATACCTAGTTGCGCTAATTCCGCATTATCATCTAATTTAACCCATTCATGAGTATCTACAAATTTCATTGCATTAGTATACATATTAGTTCCTTTAAAAATTAAAACATTTGTTTACCATTACGCACAAATGGTAACTTAACAATTTGTACTTCTTCAAATTTACCACGAATATCAACAAATAATTGGCTTGGAATAGTAGCTAATTTAATTCGTGCCATTGCAATTGAAATTTTTAGGCTCGGAGAAAACGTCCCACTACTAATAATACCACATTCTTGATCTTCACAATAAAGCTTTTGCCCATCACGCAATATACCTTTACCAAGCAAAACCAAACCACATTGATAGTACAAATTAGTAGTTTGTGCCTCTAAATAAGCTTTTTTACCAATAAAATCACGTTGTGGATCAGTTAAATCAACTACCCAATCCATACCACAGGCTAACGGTGTAATACTTTCATCCATTTCATGACCATATAAATTCATTCCTGCCTCTAAACGTAAAGTATCACGAGCGCCTAAGCCACAAGGTAATACTCCATGTTTAATTAGTAAATCCCAAAAATTACTAGCTTCACTAACTGGTAACATTATTTCTAAGCCATTTTCTCCAGTATAACCAGTTCTGGCATAAAAATATTCGCCAACTTGATGAGCCATAAATGGTTTTAATTTTGATAATTCGGCTTCTAAATCAGGTTTAGCCGCAATAACCTTATTAGTTGCTTGTGGACCTTGTACCGCTAACATAGCTAAATCACGCCGTGACTTTAATTCAACTTTAAAATTACTTGCTAATTGTTTAATCCATGCTAAATCTTTATTTTCCGTAGCCGCATTAGTAACTAAACGATAGCCAAATGGCATAAGGTAAACAATCAAATCATCAATAACTCCAGCTTGATGATTTAACATGGCTGAATATAAAGCTTTGCCATGACCAAATTTATCCAATTTACTTACATCATTAGTAATTAATTGACGTAGAAAATTTTTAGCATCAATACCATAAATATCAGTAATTACCATATGTGAAACATCAAACATTCCTGCATCACTGCGTACCTGCTCATGTTCTTTGATCTGTGAGCCATAATTAACTGGTAATGCCCAGCCCCCAAAATCAACTATTTTACCACCATTATTAAGATGATTTGCATAAAAAGGAGTATGTTTCATCTAAGCACCAGTTCGTAAACTTTACCATTTAATAGCAAAGAGGAGAACTGCCTTTCTTAAAATAATTATTGTTTTAGCAGATAGTCTAATATGGTTTTTTAATATTTATCCAATTAGCTCTCTTACCACCATCTTTGAAATCCGCAACATTAGCTAAAATATAATATATCTATTTATCTCACCAACTGTTTTTACTAATTCATTCATCAAAAATATTTATCTAATCAAATTATTTCGCGCCTACCACTTGAAAATGTGGTAAATTAACTTAATTCTCAATTTATTATGTTAATGATGACTATATTATACTATTGGTTTAGGTACAAATACAAGCTAAGAGCTTAAGCAGTTGCAAAATATTTAACTATGACATTATTCAGCATCATTTTATCTAATACGCCATAAAACCTCTTCCTTAAGGTGGATGATATAAGGCGTTAACTGGGCTTAATCCTCACTATTTAGTGCTGGGCGGAGGTCAAGAAATCGTCATTAATGGCGGTGGTTTACACCAATTTAACAAGCAAATCAACTATAATATGAGTTAAAATATTATTAGTCTAGCAGTTTAACTGTTAAAATTTTACACTGTATTATTAAATAGCTATGTTATAATACTAATCTCACAGTCCTGATAGGCAGTAGTTATCAATTTTAATTTAAGCAGTTTTACAGTTAGTGATTATTATGAATAATGACAATTTAATTGAATTTAATAATGTATCATTTGCCTATACCGATGCTCAGGCAACATTAAAAAATATTAATTTACAAATACCTAAGGGTAAGATAACCGCAATTATGGGCGGTAGTGGTAGTGGTAAAACTACAATATTGCGTTTAATTTCAGCTCAGATTATGCCGCACCAAGGACAAATAAAGCTATTTGAACAAAATTTAACCACATTAAAACGTCAACAAATTTATCAATTACGGCATAGACTTGGAATGTTGTTTCAGTTTGGTGCCTTATTTACTGATCTAACTGTTGCCGATAATATTGCTTTTCCCCTACGAGAAAATACTTGCTTAAGCGAAAGTTTAATTAGTAAAATTGTGGCGATGAAACTTGAAGCGGTTGGCTTAACTGGCACTC
>JBDLTW010000075.1:0-4154 GCA_039805605.1 Pseudomonadota bacterium | reverse complement strand
ATGTTGTGTAACTAATTTAACTAAGCAATTAACTGTAAAATATTTGAATTGCTATCATGAAAATAATATTAGATCACATAAATGTTCACACATTATTCAACTAGCTATTTTACTAATTCGTATGGTGTGTGGCTACAATTAACATTATTCGTCAATACATTAAGCAACAAAAATACCAAAATAGCTATATACTAAGCTTAATGCCTTGTATTCTCCTCCCCATAAAGGTGGAGGTTTATGGCGTGGTAGCTAAAAATTTGTCCTATTTCTAATAACTAAAATATGGTATAATAGCTAGATGGATTAGTAAAATTCATCGTAATTTTACCTAAACTCAGTTAAATTATTTTATAGGAGCTTATATGGCTTTAGAACGTACTATTTCAATTATTAAACCTGATGCAGTTGCTAAAAATGTTATTGGACAAATTTATGCTCGTTTTGAACAAGCTGGTTTAAAAGTTATTGCAGCTAAAATGAAACATTTATCTCAAACTGAAGCTGAAGGATTTTATGCTGTACACAAAGAGCGTCCTTTCTTTAAAGATTTAGTTTCTTTCATGACTTCTGGACCTGTAATGATTCAAGTTCTTGAAGGTGAAAATGCTGTATTAAAAAATCGTGAAATCATGGGTGCTACAGATCCTAAAAAGGCTGATGCTGGTACCATTCGCGCGGACTTTGCCGAATCAATTGATGAAAATGCAGTCCATGGTTCTGATAGTTTAGAAAATGCAGCTATTGAAATCGCATATTTCTTTGCTAGTACTGAAGTTTGTCCACGAACTCGCTAATTAAATAAATCATCCTAATGGCATTAGATTACTGTTATCTAATGCTATATTAAATTGTAGGTATATCAAAAATTATTCAATTACTAAATTAAAAAATTAAGGCTAAAAAGAACATTATTAAACAGCTTAGATGAAGTCGTTAATAAACTATAAGTGAAAAATAAATACATCAGCTAAAAAAATTGATATAGCGAATTAATTAATTTTAATGACATTAGTAAACAATATTATTATATGTGATAAACCTCACTAAACCCAATTGAAAAAATCAGATTTTAGATTTACCACTAGATCTAACAAGGTAAAAAACTATAAGTCTTAGTTTTTGTTATTATTTTTAGTAAAAATTTTCTGGTAATATTTAGTAACACATACCAAATGCAGGTGTAAATTAAATACTCAGTACCTAGTGGCTATAATTACCTTGTTCTATGCTGTGTAAATCACTTTATTTTTTAGTTGTATTTTTCATAAGTCAATAGTATAATATGGGTATTATGATTAAATCAAGCAAAGTAAAACAAGGTAAACAAGACAAAGCTTACACCTTTGGATTAATTGTAGCCAATAGCAATATAGCCCATCAATTAACTAAAATAGTTAGCTATTGTCGATTTGCTTGGAATAAAGCGTTATCCTTAGTCAAACAAGATGACGAAAATTATCTTATCTTGCTGGAAATATCTAAAATGAATGGTGGAGATGGCAAAGGTATTAGTCAATTGTTTAAATTTAATCCATACCATCAACTTACCACATGGAAACAACAATCCAATACTGCATTTTTTAAACAAGTATATTCTAAATCATTGTAAATTGTGCTAAGGGACTTGGTTAATATGTTGCAGAAACTAAGAACAACGCTAATCCCAAACGTTATCCTGTCAAATTAACTAGTGCAATAAATAAAAGTTATGCCTACGTATCGGTGGAAATGCTCAACATAAAAAACATGAGTAAGTTAACCAAAGATAATGTTGTTAAAAATGGTAAAACAAAAATGTGGATTAAAAAAGCAATCTTAGATCAGGGCTGGGGGAATGTTTAGACAATCACTCGTCTATAAGCTCAAATATGATTACGCCACATATTAATTAGAAGTCAAGTCGCAATATACCTCACAAAAATATTCAGATTGTGGAGAATGCAGATAGTTGCATTTTAGATGTAAGAAGTGGAGACTATCAATGAATGTAGACGTAAATTCAAGTATTGAGTATAAATATAAAAGTGGCAGGACTTTTGCCGTGTTAGCATGTGGAGTAGATAGAATCCAAGCATTCAAAACGCTACGCTGAGGCAGAAACCATTGCGGGTGATGATGTTAAATTTTAAAATATTAATAATGGTAGCAAGATAACTGTAAAAATACGTTTAGCTTATCTGCTGAATAATAATGATTTAAAGAAAGGCAGTTCTTATTTTTGCCCATAATGGCAAATTTTCCGAACTGGTAACTATAGATGAAAGTAAATTTATTAAATTATACATTGCTTAAACTAGAGGATTTTTTTCAAGAAATTGGTGAAAAAAAATTTCGTGCTAAACAGGTATTTCGTTGGTTACATATTTATGGTGCCGCATCTTTTGCTGAAATGACCGATATTGCTAAATCGTTACGGGCAAAGCTTGAAGAAATTGCAGTAATTGATGCTCCTCAATTAGTAAGTGAACAAATTGCTAGTGATGGTACTCGTAAATGGGCACTTGAAGTTAGTGGAGGTAATAAGATTGAAGCAGTATTTATTCCCGAAGATGGCAGAGGTACTTTATGTGTCTCATCACAAGTTGGCTGTGCATTAGAATGTCAATTTTGCTCAACTGCACGACAAGGTTTTAACCGTAATCTAACTAGTGGCGAAATAGTTGGTCAATTATGGTGGGCAAATAAACGTTTAGGTAAAGATCCAAAAGGCGAAAAGTTGATCACTAATGTTGTAATGATGGGAATGGGTGAACCTTTGGCAAATTACGAAGCAGTAATTGATGCAATGAAAATTATGTTAGATGATAATGCCTATAATTTATCAAAACGTAAATTAACTTTATCAACTAGTGGTATAGTGCCACGCTTAGATTCATTAGCTAATGATTGCCCAGTTTCATTAGCTGTTAGTTTACATGCCTCTAATGACTTAGTCAGGGATCAGATTATTCCATTAAATAAAAAATATCCAATTAATGAATTATTAGCTGCTTGTCAACGCTATTTAGACAAATCACCTAAAAATTATATAACCTTTGAATATGTTATGCTTAAAGACATTAATGATAGCTTAGAACATGCACGGGAATTAACTCAATTAATGCGCAAAATTGAATGCAAATTTAATTTAATACCATTTAATCCATTTCCTAACTCTGGATTTGAGTCATCAACTTGGGAACAAATCCTTAAATTTCAAAAAGTATTACAAAATGCTGGTTATGTAACTACAGTACGCAAAACTCGTGGTGATGATATTGATGCAGCTTGTGGTCAGTTAGTTGGTAAAGTCCAAGATAAAACCAAACGTCAAGAGAAATGGAAAAACTATATCCCTGTTAAAGAGGTGTAAAATGTGGCGTAATGGATTAAAAATATATTGTATATTATTACTCTTAAATGGATGTGTTACTAAAGTAATAAATAGTGATGGCACTACGCAAAATACCACAGTTGACAAAGTAAAACTAGCCGACACGTACATTGATTTGGCTATTGCCTATCAACAACATGGAGCACCACAGGTAGCTTTAGATAGAGCTAATTTGGCAATTAAAACTAATTCCAATAGTCCTAAAGCATATATGATTAGAGCCATGATTGATCAACAATTGGGACAGACTGATGATGCTGAACAAGATTTTAAACAAGCAATTAACCTAGATAAAAATTATCCTGAAGCATATGTAAATTATGCTGTGTTTTTATGTGATCAAAAGCGTTATTCAGAAGCAATGGCTAACTTTAATCGTGCTTTAACTAATCCACTTTACTATACGCCAGAAATCGGCTTATATAGTCGTGGTAATTGTTATTTTCAACAACAACAATTAGAATCTGCCAATCGTGATTATCTAAATGCATTAAATTACAAAAATCCACCTGCAGATGTTTTTATTGCTTTAGCTAAATTACATTTGACTAATAATAATTATGGTTTAGCTAATTACTATATTAATTTATATACAGGTAATCAAACTGCATCAAGCCTATGGCTACATATTCAAATTTTACAAGGTTTAATTAAACAAACTAATAACAGTACAAAAATTCGTGAATATAGCAGTTATAGTAATACCTTGGGACAATTATTAATCAAAAATTATGCTAATTCACCTGAGGCACAACAATATTTAACCAAATATAATAATTCA
>JBDLTW010000074.1:0-29172 GCA_039805605.1 Pseudomonadota bacterium | reverse complement strand
TTGCATATTATAGAAAATGGACTTGTGATTGCGGTTCAACACATGACCGTGATATAAATGTAGCCATAAATATACATACCGCTGGACTAGCGGGAATTAACGCCTAGGGAGTTTCCTCTATTGGGGTTGAATGTAGTAATACAATCAACTAGATATGGAACGTTGAACTAGGAATCCTCGCCCTTTAGAGCGGGGAGGATGTCAACAAATTAATCTTAATTTAAAGGATAAAACTATGACACATAAAATTATTGGTGCTAATTTGGCCAATATCCCATGGCAAGATCGACCTGCTAATTGTAATGATGTAGTATGGCGTTATCAGCAAAATCCAATTATTCCACGTGATCTATTACCGCGTTCCAATAGTATTTTTAATTCAGCAGTAGTACCATTTGGCAATGAATTTCGTGGCGTATTTCGTTGTGATGATACTCGACGGGAAATGTGGTTACACAGTGGGAAAAGTAACGATGGGATTAATTGGCAAATTGAGCATAATCCAATACAATTTATTGCACCCAATGCTGATTTGGCTGATTTTGAATATGGATATGATCCTCGAGTAACACAAATTGATGATTTATACTATGTTACTTGGTGTAATGGTTATCATGGACCAACTATTGGTATGGCAACCACCAAAGATTTTATAACTTTTAATCAATTGGAAAATGCCTTTTTACCTTATAACCGTAATGGAGTTTTATTCCCACGTAAAATTAATGGAAATTATGCTTTATTATCTCGTCCAAGTGATACTGGACATACCAAATTTGGCGATATATTTTATAGTGAAAGCCCTGATTTACTCTATTGGGGTAAACATCGTCATGTAATGGCTCCACGTGGCTGGTGGCAATCAACTAAAATTGGTGCTGGTCCAGTTCCAATTGAAACTACCGCAGGATGGTTACTCTTTTATCATGGGGTGTTAACTTCATGTAATGGATTTGTCTATCATTATGGTGCAGCACTTCTAGATTTAGATCAACCTTGGAAAGTAATCGCACGTACTGAACCTTATCTAATGTCACCACGTACTTTGTATGAATGTGTTGGCGATGTTCCCAATGTAGTATTTCCTTGCGCCGCTCTGACTGATAGTGCAACTGGTCGCATTGCTATTTATTATGGTTGTGCTGATACTGTAACTGGTTTGGCATTTTGTGAAGTTAATGAATTAATTGAGTTTATTTTAAAAAACAGCAAAGTATAAACCAAAAGGCGGTACTTACGACCGCCTTTATAATTTTAAGCTTAATTATTAATTAAAACAAAACCTAAAGTATAAGATAAATCAGTATTATTTATCGAAGGCACTGCAGTTAATTGATCGGCTTTAAATTTTAGATGACTATTCATCATTTGATTAATTAGTACCGAATTAACACATTGATTTTGTAGATTAAATGCTTTTGGATATTGCTGTTGCAATTGACTGTAATTTTGTGAGCAAGTAGTTTGAATATTACTTTCTAATGCGCTAATATCACTTTCAATATTCCAGAAACTAAGTGCATAATAAACACTTGATACACCAATAAATTTTTGTGTATAGAAATTACTTATTGTATCAATTTTATCTATATTTGGATAGCTTTCAATTACTTGATCAGCTAATGTGCTACATGGTTGATAAGAAGCAAAAGTACCATTAATAGTTAAGCTATTATTACTAAAATATGGATCGTTAGTACCTGTATACGTGTAACCAGATGGATAACATTGATTATGTGCATCCATATTATTTAGTGAACCACGGGCATAATCTTGACCAAGACCTAAAAAGCTGGTTGAATATACATTATAATTATGATTATGTACTTTAATTGCTTTAACATTTTGATCACTAGGTGCATCAGTTGCAAAAGCTACTTGTGCCGAAGCTCCGCCAACTTCAAAAATTCCTGTAGTAGTTGAACTATTTGTCGCAAAATTATTTTGTAAATAATTTACATCTAACCATGAATAAATACCTTCATATTGTCCTGAAATCGTAGCAACTTCACCAGTTTTTAGCCCTAAACTAGTAATACTTTCAGTTAAGTTAGCATAAATTGCTGCTTGTTGCGATTCACCAATTAAGCGCATACCTGCCGTACCCAAAACACTAGTTGAAACACTTGCTAAACTAAGATTAGATTCAGAGCTAGTTAAATAACTAATTGCACTTTCTAACAATGGCGTAATACTAGTTCCTGCACTATTAGGATTTGTTGCAAAACTAGCTAATGGTGTTGATGATTTTTTTGAGTAAAGTTGAGTAATCACAATACCAGACTCTGTAGTATTTTTATTATAAACATATACTCGCGACCCACTACTTCCAGAATCAACCACAATTTGATAAGCACTAGAATTTGCTTGAGAACCTGAATTACACCCAACCAAACCAATTAAAAGTAAACTAATTAATGACAATTTTTTCTGCATTTTGGCTCCATTTCAAAAATCATTATAAAATGCGGATAGAATTATACTATAGGTCAATTATTCATTGCTATAAAAATTTAGGACATTTATTTTAATTCCTAAATAGCAATATTTTTCAATATGTTAGCTCAATCATAACTGGCACTAAGTTAAGAATAATAGCCAATAGGAAAATCGTCATTAAAATATTTATAACATCTATACATTTTTATGCTAAAATATCATAAGATAGAATTGACTATAAAATAACTTAGTCAGATTAAAACTAATATTAAAATTTACTGGTAATCATATTTTATTTACACTAAAACAGATAGCGTGATTACTTTTGAAACTTGAAAGGGTTAAATAATGTTTGATAAAGGTCAATTAGCGGGCTTAATGAAAAAAGCTCAAGAAATGCAAAAGAATTTAGAAAAAGCTCAAGAAGAAGTAGCAAAATTAGAAATTCAAGGTGAGGCTGGAGCTGGAATGGTTAAAGTAATTATGACAGGTAAGCATGATCTAAAAAAAGTAATTATTGATGATGCAGTTATGGATGATAAAGAAATGCTTGAGGATTTAATTGCAGCAGCTGTTAATGATGCTAATCGCAAAGTTGAAGAACAAAGCCAAGCTAAAATGGGTGGCGTGACTGCAGGAATGCCATTTGGTGGATTACCTGGTGGAATGAAATTTCCTTTTTAGATTTCTTTTAGCTCTAAAAACAACGATATAACTGAATTAGCTAATTACACAAGAAATTAGCTAATTTTTATGTCTTGCATCAATACGTTGTTTTAAAAGAAGTAATGGTTCACACTACATTGGAAATTGTCATCATATTTTCGTCTGCGCTTAATTAAATAAAACCTCACTGGCAAATACTATTTTATCACACATATTTTTGGTCTATTGACAATTAATAATTTGAAGCATCATTGTGCAATTAACAATGTAATTTGCTAAGAAAGAATAATATTTTGAAAATAAGAAAAATAATTGCGATTAGTCTTACTAGCTTAATTAAGCTATCCTATGCCAATGAAAGTGAATCAGTAATTTTAATGCTAAACAATAATGATAATTATATTCAAACGTATAATTATTGGCAAAATCCATGGCATGATTTAACTAAATCTCAAGTAAATTCGCCATCTGATTTGGAAGATCTTACACAACAAAACATTATGCAACGCCTATTTAATAATGGTATATGGAATTTATGGACTGCCGTATCTGCACAGTATACTGGCGCAGGGGCTGGATTTCCAAGCTATGGCTATGGTACTAGCTTATTTGCTCAAACTGGACAAATTGGTGGATTTTCAGCAGGTGGAATGTTTGAATTGATTAATCCAATTGCTGCCAATAATTTGAATGGATCTAATAAAAATTCTGCACCATTTCTTCCTGCTAAGCAACAGATTACTCCTAGTGAAGCTTTTCTTGAATACCAATATAATCATATAGTACAAGTTGATGCAGGGTTAATTGCAATTAATAATAGTCCTTGGCTATCTCAGAATTATTACGATAATATGCTAACTGCTGGTGCCACTTATCAGGGATTAGCAATAAATATTGCGCCAGGTAATGGATGGCTACTAAGTGTAATAGGCTTTAATGCAGCACAAGGCATTAGTGAAACTGGTTTTACTGGTTTAACTTGGTATAATAAAGGTTATGATTATGCTGGTGGCTTAATCAATAACAATAATACCAATGAAACATCAAATGGAACCATAGCTATTGGTGCTAATTATAGTGCGTGGGATAATCTATATAATTTACGTATGTGGGGATATAATTTTGCTAATTATGGACAATTATTGTATGCAGATACAAGTTTAAAACTACCGATTAACCAAATCATAAATTTTACTTTGGCAGCTCAAGGCGGAACCAATAATAATTTTACTAATTCAAATACCGCATTAAATAATGCTGGTTATGGTGGTATTAACAGTAATTTCTTGGGGATACAAGGTGGATTTAACTATGACTGGATGGGTTTAAATGTAGCCTATAATAATATTTGGGGTAGTGGCTTTGGTAGTGGTGCAATAGTATCACCATTTACCTTTGGCATGGCAACAGACCCATTATATACAACTCCATATATGGCTGGATTAGTTGATCTAGCAACTGCAGGTAGTGCTTATAAAATTAGTCCAAATTTAAATTTTTTATCTGGTAACTTAACTATTTCACCTGCATTTACAAGTTTTTCTACAGCTAATTCACAATCAAATGGTACTAAAGAATATGATTTAACTGTTAGCTATAATATAACACAAATTAAGGGATTAACTCTATTTGTAGCTTATGCTTATCAACAAGTTCCACAAGCTAACCCCAATAATAGTAGTTATGTCAGTCAATTTTTTGCTAGTTATTTATATTAATTTTACTCGGACGTAAGCAAATAGAAGGTGGAGAGCTTCGTAAACAATAAGAGATTACTATTAATAAAATTCCACCAAATAAACCACCAGCTAAACCAGATATACTAGCAACTAAGATCCGATGTTGCTGCAGTGGTACCCATAAACTTGTAATTGGACAAACAAAAAATTCATATACAGCAAAAATTAAGGCAAGTAATAAAATATCTCGCTGAGTAAAACGAATTTGCCAAATTTGTTGATCATGCTTAAAACTAATTGCTAAATTACAATAGTGTGCTAATAATTCATAAATAACTAAGCTAATTGCCACACTCAAAAATCCTGAGGTAAATCCGACGCTAAAATCACCAGCTCCATGATGATACATAATATCTTGGACAGTAAACATAATCATCAATAAGAAACCTGCAATTATACCTAAATACCATAAATTAGTAATATCATCAATAGCTACACCCAATAATTGTGGCGCATTGCGCAATAAATAGCGTTTTAAGACAAAGCACAGACTCAGTACACAAATAAACGCAACTACAAAGCCCATAATAGCCATATAGACAATATTTTGAACTGCAAGTTTATTACTCGAGGCTACTAGCGGTACAGTTAACCCCTCTAGCAAAATAAAAAATATTAACCACCGTCGTTCAAATACTATTTTAATTTGTTCTGGCATATGCTTGTCCTTGACGTAATTTATTGGCTTTAATTAAAAAACTATATAACACAGGCACAACAACTAAAGTTAATAAAGTTGAAGTAACCATACCACCAATAATTGCATAAGCCATTGGTTTACGTACTTCCGTGCCTTCACCATTACTTAATGCCAGTGGTAACATACCAAAAATCATAGCTAATGAGGTCATGATAATTGGACGTAGCCGAGTTTTTCCTGCATTAACAATTGCCTCAACTGCAACTACACCCTCATTAATTTGTTGATTAATAAAATCAACTAATAAAATACCATTTTTTGTAGCTAAACCCATTAGCATAATAATCCCAATAATTGAGAACATATTTAGAGTACTACCACAGACTAATAAGGCTATAAATACCCCAACAAATGACAATGGTAATGCGACCATAATTACCAGTGGCTTAATAAAACTCTTAAATTGTGCGGTTAGTATCATATAAATAAATGCAACACCAATCATTAATGCGGATACAGCATACATAAATGATTGTGCCATATCCTCGCTATCGCCACTTTGTTTTAACTTATATCCAGCAGGTAAATTAAATTTAGAGATAATTTTTTGGATATTTGAAAACACGTGTTGATTATCCCGCCCATCAATATTTCCAGTAATTGAAACATTTCGTTGTAAATTAACTCGATCAATTTCCCGTGGCGATAAACCAGACTTAGTGGTAGCTAAATTAGCTAATGCTACCATCTGTGGCGCTCCTGTATCATTATCTAAAGTACTACTTGGTACTTGAAGTAAATTTAAGATATCTTTATTTCGCTCTTCTTCGGGGATTTGTAAAACTACATCATAGTTATCTCCATTAAGAGGATCTTCCCAAGTTGAAACTTTATTTCCAGCAAATAAAGTTGAAATAGTATTACCAATATCAGCCAGATTAATCCCTAAATTAGAAGCTAAATCACGATTTACATTAATGTTTAATGCAGGGTCTGCGGTTTGATAACTAGTTTCTAAATCAGTAACACCTTTAATTTTAGCAATCTGTTCAAGGACTTGCTGAGAAATTTGTTGTAGTCGTTGAATATTTTCGCCTTGAATTTCAACATTAATTGGTTTTTGATCACCATTAGGAGAGCCTAGTGACATGACTGTCTGGATCTTAATTCCGCCAACTTGCTCTAATATTCGCCTAGTTCGTTGCATAATTTGTTTTAAACTTAAATTACGCTGATTTTTACTACCAACATCAATAGTTAGCGTGGCATTATTTTCACCATCACCAAAGTTTTTATTCACACCACCTGTAATTGATTTAATTTGTGGAATATTTTGCTGTAACAATTTACTTATTTGATTAACTTTATTTTCAGTGTAAAAAATATTTGAGCCTACTGAAGTTTTGAAAGTTACCGTATATTTGCCTTTATCCGCATCAGGAATAAATTCACCACCAATTAGTGGTACTAGCATAAAACTACCCACTAAAATAACTAAAGATATGATTAAGGTAGTCTTACGATAATTTAATGATTTACGAATAAACCACTCATATTTATTAATTATCTTATCAAATCCCGTTTCAAATTTATCCAAAATTCTACCTAACCACGAACGAGCTACCCAACCTCCATCACTAGGTTCATGCCAAATACTTGAAAGCATTGGATCTAAAGTAAAACTAACTAATAAAGAAATTACAACTGCTACCGTTACGGTAATGCCAAATTGAAAGAAAAATTTACCAATAATTCCCTGCATAAACCCTACGGGTAAAAATACTGCGATAATCGTTAAAGTTGTAGCTAAAACTGCTAAACCAATCTCATTAGTTCCATCTAAAGCAGCTTGTAAATGGGTTTTCCCCATATGTAAATGCCGAACAATGTTTTCTCGTACTACAATTGCATCATCAATTAATAGACCAATAGATAATGATAAGGCCATTAATGACATCATATTTAAAGTAAAATCAAATGCCCAGATGGCAAATAAAGTTCCAATTAAAGCAATAGGTAACGTTAAACCAGTAATTACTGTAGAACGCCATGATTTGAGAAAAAGAAACACAATTAAAATAGTCAATACGGCACCTTCAAATAAGGTGTGCTCAACATCAGATAAAGATTGTTTAATTTGTACCGAACGATCATAACTAGTTAAAATATTAACGCCTGCTGGTTTAGTTTGATTAAGAAGCGTAATTACTTTATAAACACCATTAGCCACATCAACTACATTTGCCTTGTCGGCAGGGCGTAAATCCAGACCAACTGCACGTTGTCCATTAACCAAAGTTAAACTATTATATTCTTCATGTCCATCTTCAACCGTTGCAACATCAGATAAGCGAATTGGTACGTCATTACGATATGCAATTACAATATTAGCAAAATCAAGAGGAGTTTTCAATTTTCCGTTAATTCGTACATTAATTTTTTTAGTGGTAGTTTGAATATCTCCAGCAGGATAATTATCATTAGCCACTTCAATAGCATGACTTACATCACTAATTGATAAGCCCAAAGATTGCAGTTTATATGGTTCAACATTAACCCTAATTTGCCGAGCTACTCCACCGACTAATTTAACATCACCAACACCAGCTACCGTTTGTAATTTCTTTTTGGCTACTTGTTCTACCCATTCGGTTAAATCACGTAAAGACATATTATTAGCACTAATTATTAATGACATCATTGGTTGCTCTTTCATATCCACTTTAGATACCAATGGATTGCTAATTTCTTTACGAAATCCCGCACTTACCGCTGAAACCTTATCCCGCACATCTTGAATTGCCACATCAGGATTGACATTTAAATTAAATTCAGCAACAACGGTAGAAGACCCATCAAAAGAATAGGAACGAATAGTTTTAATTCCATTTAACGTATTTAAAGCTTCTTCAATAGGTTTTGAAATATCAGTTTCAACAATCTCTGGCGATGCTCCTTTATAAGTAGTGGTAACTACTGCCACAGGGAATTTAATATCAGGAAATTCTTCAACGGATAGATCTTTTACTGCAACTAAACCGAGTAAAACCAAAGCTAACATTAAAACCGTTGCTAAATAAGGATTACGAATTGAAATTCTAGTTAACCACATTTTAAAACCTTTGTTGACAAAAATTAATTAACCAGCTATTTTAGCACACTTTGTTATAAATAAGGCGATGCAAGTATTGAACTAATCTAATATTACGCTAATTACATCTAATGAAAAAGAAAAATTGGTAATAATTCATTACGTTAAAAGTATCAATTGCTGACTTTGTATTAAACTAATGGTGCTCTTAAAGCAAATTATTTGTTAAAAAGAACTACCAATTAGTTTAAGCAATAGTATAATACTAGATATTTTTAATGGAGTAAATGATGATGATACAATATAAAATGCGTTTACAAATAATAATTATTTTACTTACCCCTTTATTTTACTTAGGAATTGGAGGTAAATATCCTTGGCTATTACTAGGTAGTCATGGTATTGGAATTGGTATGCTATTTTTTGCTGTTAGTGCGCTTATAGTCTGTTTAGCAATACGCTACTTGGCATTAGAAAATTATTTTTATCCCCAAATAGCCACTATTAGCAAATTAAATTTAGTTATTGCTTTAATTTTTGCCTTAGGCTATGATTTTATTCAATATAAACATTTTCATCAATTTGCTTATCAAAACCCATATCTATGTTACTTAGCTATTATTAGTCTGATACCTTTCGTTGTATTAATTCCTAATAGTAAATTAGAAGAGCGTAGCTTTTTCATGTGGATTGGATTATTTGTAATTGTTCATCAATTACTCAGCATTTATTATTTCCCATTAGTAATTGAACGTTCTGATATGCTAAAAGCTATTGAATTATCCTTAACTAATTATTTTAGCGGTGGAGATCCCTACCATAAAACCTTAGCTAATGTTGGGATACCACCTTATTTACCGCTTACTTTGTTATCTTTTGCTCCTGCACTATGGTTAAAATGTGATTTACGGATAATAACAGTTATTGGTAATTTAATCTTATTTAGTTTAATTTATGCTAAATACCACAAACTTACTCAATTAAGTAAACTTAGTTTAATTTTAGTGCTGTGCAATCCATATTGGTTAATGCGTCACGACCTATATTTTTATTTATTTTTAATTGAATTATGTTTAATTTTCATCTATTTACCACACTTAAATACTGTAATAAAATGTATTATTTTAGCTTGTCTAATTAGCACTTTGCAATTTGGCTGGATTTTATTCCCATTTATTTTATGCGCAATTAGTCATTCATTGCGCCAATTAATTTATCAAGCATTATTAAGCATTAGCATAGCACTAATAATTGTCTTAAGCTTTATTCATCATGGCAATTTTACTAGTTTTATTCATGCAATTTTTTTACATGCTGAATATACTCAAAGTTATAATTCAGATATTACTTTTGGTTTATCGCCAATTTTTTACTTTGCATCTAATCAAAAATTATTATATTTCAGCCAAATTATTGGTTATTTAGTAATTCTAGCGAATATTCTTTGGCACTTTAGTAAACGCGAAAAATCTAGCCCAGAGTTTTATTTAGCCAGTGCTAGTGTTGCATATTTCTGGTTTATGCTAACTAATTACTTTATTGAAACCTACTTATTAATTCCATTAATCTTTACAATTTCATTAATGGAAACTAGACAAGTTAATGGTCAGGATAAAGCAAATATTTAGCTCGAATTAACTTAAATTTATTTAAACCAATTTGCCATGAGCGACGAATAGCCTCTTCACTTTCTCCAGCAATAATCTGTTGACGAAGTTGTGAATTTCCAGCTAATTTATCAAAAAAATCTGCTTGAAAAAATTTCTTTTTATCTGGGTATTGTTGATATGCTTGAATTAAATAGCTTAATTTAATTTGTTTGTTGGTCGTATTTAGCACCTGAGTCGGACTCATGCGTAAATCCCAACCAAAACATGACTCAGCTAAAAAAGGCGGGTTTTGCGCACCTTTAACCGATTGCGGAATAAAGCTAAATTTACTAGTTAATACAGGACTACCTAAGACTTGGAATGGCATTGCTGTACCACGACCAACACTTAATTTAGTTCCTTCAAACCAACCAAGACTTGGATACCAATAAATTGCACTTAAATTAGGTAAATTTGGCGATGGTGGTTGTGGTGGGGTATATAAACTAGCATGAGTATAATTTTTAATTGGAATAATAGTTAATCGCAAATTAGCTAACTGTTTATTATTTAACTCAAGCCAGTGCTCACCAATTAACATTTTAGCGTATTCACCAATTGTCATACCATAAACTATTGGTACAGTTTGCATACCAACAAATGAACGATAATTTTTATCTAAAACTGGACCATCAATATAAAAACTATTTGGGTTCGCTCGATCTAATAATAAAATTGGTTTATTAAATTTAGCTCCTGCTTCAAGAACCTTCTGCAACGAAGAAATATATGTATAATAACGTACACCTACATCTTGAACATCAAAAATAATTAAATCAAGTTTAGCTAAATCAGTAGCAGTTGGTTGTTTATGTTGACCATATAAAGAAACTAATTTTATACCACTTTCTTGACCTGAATTAATTGCTTCTCCAGCATCCACTTTAGCACTAAAACCATGCTCTAGAGCAAAAATAGTTTGTATATTAATTTGTTTACTGCGTAAAAATTCTACGATATTTTGCCCATTACTAAGCACTGATGCATTATTAGCAACTATACCAATTTTGCGTTTGGTCAATAAATTTTGATACTGATTAAATTGCTCATCACCATTAATTATCGTACTACTATATGCAATTTGACTAATAAACAATAAACCCGCCATTAAATGGAATTTGAGCATATTATTCTGCCTTGAATAAATCAATTGACGGGCGATTAATACGCATAGGATAACAACTAATTTGCTGATGTAGTTTATACAATAACTCTTCATAATGAGCAATTAAAGTTAGGCTGGAATTTTGTTGACTATAGCTGTGTTGAAAATTATTTTTTAAACTAGCTAATTGAGCTAAACTTTGCATAAGTAAGCTTAAATGTTGATTTAATTGTTGAATATCTAAATCATTGCGTTTTAAGTCTTGTTGAATTTGATTAATTAAATTATCTAACTTTTCCGCCTGAATTAATGCACTGGCATCATTATAATAATGTCTAAAAATAAAATACTCACCAAATTGACAAATAATTACCCCAGTTAAGACGCACATGCTACGACCAGTTAAAAAAATTAACTCATTATTAAAAAATAAATTTAAGTAGTCGCTATTTACACATAACATAATTGAAATAAAGGTAATAAAATAAGTATACTCTTGTAAAGAAGCAAATGCTAGACCTGCTAATAAAAATACTGCAATCACTGGTAACCAAGCATCATTATACTGAATTAACACCCAAAATAAGATACTAATCAATAAACCAGCAATAGTTCCGATTACCCGCATTTTAGCTTTATTAATTGTTAAACCAGGTTGAAATGGTCCAATAATAGCTAAAACAGAAATTGTAATCCACCAAGGATCATCCCAACGACAAAATTGTGAGGCAAAAATAGCTACACTAAACAAAATTGTAACATGAAAAATCCGTAAATTAATTAATTGTTCACGTGTACGCATAGTTGATTCCAAGATATAAATAATTGATCGATTAGCTGTAAATTAACTTCGCTTAAATTGCTACTGCTTAAATTTTGCTGACTAATTACAGTAGAGTATTTTATGGCTTGTTGCAAATTGGTTAATGCCATACTAATTAAATCACGCTCAGATTGCTGAAAACCAGTTTGCTGAGTTAATTGATATAAAATAAAATAATGGTTAGTTAATTGTTGACTAAATTGATTAATTAAACTAAAATATTTGCGTGACTTTAATAATGGTAAACTACGCATTAACGCTAAATTATGTTTATTTACATTTAATGCCTGTTGTTGATTAGGTTGATTAATTAGCTGAATTAATGCTTCAACACTACGTAAACTGATTGATTGCCATATTTTATAATATAGCTGTTTGGGGTATAATTTATGCGCCCAAAAAGTAATTAATCCAAACTCTAATAAAAATATAATTCGATTAACAATATCAAAAAAATTACCAGTATTGCGTCCTTCGAGTGAAATTATGCCAAATAATAAAATTACACCAACCAAAGGAAATAATTCAGGCTTACGGCGTAGCATATAATACAGACAATAGCACCATCCACCAGCAACCAAGATAAACCAACCAATTAAATACACATAACTAGCAAATAAGCCAACAGTTAAACAAACTAAGACCAAAAATAATAAATATACATTATCTTTTTTGTCACAATCATTAATAGCGGGTATTTCAATAATTAAAATTCCACCACCAGTAAACAACATAGTTATGGTGGCCATAGGTGGTGATAACCATAAATTGGCACTAAATAATATGATGGCAATATAGGCAAATTTTAGTGCAATAAAGCGCGAGTACCAATATGGGTCATAATGGGTAAACCAGTTATTTAGTCGAGATGTAAACATAAGCACTCATACCTGGACGTAATGGATAATTTTGGTCTACATCAGTAATTTTTATTTGTACAGGAAAACGTTGTGGTAAATTTAACCAGTGATTATCAGTATTCACCACTTGGGTTTGTTTCAACGGCACTAAATGTTGCCGATCAACTGACCAATTATCTGACATAACCACACCATGAAAAACTTTATGTCCAAAATAAGCTCGAGGAAAAATCCATACTTTATCACCAGAACGAACATGAGCCAAATCAGTTTCATTCAAATTAGCTTGAATATAAGTCTCTGCGGTATTAACATAGTTAAATAAGCCGATATGTGGAGTTGCTGAGGTACCAACACCAATATATAAATTTTGCACATAACCATCAAAAGGTGCTTTCACAATTGTATCATCGACATCAATTGAAGCACGCTCACTCGTCGCTTTTAAGGTATTTAAACCGACTTGAGCTTTTTTGTATTCAGTTTGTTCTAATTCAATACGTTTTTTAATTGAATCCACTAGATTAGCTTGTGATTTAATGTTATATTGTAAATTTTTTAGTTCTAAATCTGGAATAGCTTTACTAACCGTGGCATCACTTTTTTGTCCGTATTCATATTTTAAGCGATCTAATTGATCTTGAGCCGCTTTAAGATCAGCATGAGATACTGCTATTTTCTTCTGAATTACTTCTAAACCAACTTTACCTTGATCATATTGCGCTTTTAATGCCTCATACTCTAATTTATAACGATCTTGACGGATCATTAAGATTGGTTCACCAGCTTTTAAACGTTGACCATTAGTTACATAAATCTCTTCAATATGACCACCTACAGTTGATGAAATAGCTGTCATATTCTCAATTACAAAAGCATTATCGGTAACAGGAACACAATAAGTTGCCAAATAACCTAATGCAATTACTCCACCTACTGAAAAAATTAAAGTTGCAAAATTAAATTTTAGTTTTTTTTCATTCATCTTTTATTATCCTACAGATAAATTAATTATTGGCTTGTGATTCAGCTAATTCTGATTCGCTATAATATTGATAGCCACCACCTAAGTTTTGATATACATTAACCAGAGAGTTTAATTGTTGTAATTTAGCTTGAGTTAAATTAATAGATTGAATATCTTGTTCTACTTTAGCTAATAAAACTACAGTATATGGAGTTATTCCTCTTTTATATAAAGCTTGTTTTTGCTGAACAATATCACTTACATTATTGTAAGCGGATAAATTATAGTCTAATTTTTGGCTTAATCCATTATTTATAGCTAAAGAATTATCTACTTCATGTAATGCTGTAGTAACTACAGATTTATAATTAGCTAAAGCCATCTTAAAAATCGCTTTATTGGTTTTAATCATACCAAATACTGAAGGGGAAATTACCCAATTAGCATAAGCACCATAATAACTTTGTTGATTAGTATTATAACTTGAATTTACTGGTAAAGGTTCTTTAAAGCCACTGCTTTTACCTGAACCTTGTGCATAGAAATAATTAAGATTAACACTTGGTAATAAACGACTTGACGCAATACTAATACCTTCATTAGCTGCTTTGAGTTGCTCTTCAGCCATAATTACATCAGGACGAGCAGCTAACACATTTACAGGTAAATTACCTGGAATAATTTGTTGAGAATTAATTTCGGTAAATTTCTTACCTAATTTAATTGTGCCGGGTGTCTGATTTAATAAATAACGTAAAGCATTTTGAGCTGCTACTTGATTATTTTGCATCAATGCTAATTCACCTTGAATAATTTGTTGTTTACTTAATAATTCATCTAGGCCAACTTGCGTTGATAAACCTTGTTTATCCATCGCTCGACTAATTTTAACTAACTCATTCATATCATCATTAAGTTGTTGAAATTGCTCAATTAATTGTGCTTGAGCTAAATTTGCAAAATAGGCGTTAGTAACTTGCCCAATCACAGCTAAACGTACACTTAATAAAGCATTACGAGCTGCTTCTACATTATAATTAGCTTGTTTTTGTAATGTATAATTTGTGAATACATTTAAAGTATAAGCAGGTAAAATAGCAAAAAATGAACCATTATTATTAATGGTGCCTAAATTACCAATTGGGGTTAAACTATTTTGCGAATTACCACCAATATAACCACTAAATAATCCAACAAAAGGTAACCAATTTAATTTAATCGTAGATAATTGACCTTGGGCTGCTTCTAAATTAGCTTTAGCTTCAGCTATCGATTGATTAGTGTATAAACCACTTTCAATGTATTGATTTAATTGTGGGTCATTAAATTTTTGCCACCAAGCTAGATAAGGTAAACTTTCGCTAATAGGTGCCAAATTTAAATTTTTTGCATTCCATTGTTGCGGTGTATCTAATTTAGGTTTCTCATAATCAGGAGAAAAATACGCACAGCTCCATAATAAAATAGGACTCAGACAAATAATTAATTTACGCATAAGCTTCCTTTAATCCAAATAAATGTCATCATGCAATATACCTTTTATTAAATTTGACATACCCCAAATCTCTAAAGAGTGATTTCTACATTGCTAACCAAATAGTTAGCTAATTCTGCTAACTCTTGATTTATCGTAGCGTTTTGAATACTCGGCATTCCATTTACTACACAAGCAAATATTTGGGCATGTCTTGTCCTAAAATGTTAATATTAATATTTCTTTTGACCTTAACATCATCCTAGCCTTGAAGAGCGATGGTTTATACGTTTGAAACCAAGAACCTGTATTGGTTTCGGGTTGTTGCTTCTTCTTAACATTTTGAATGCTAGAAATTTCATCTACTCCACAGGCTAATACGGTAAGTAATGTCGCTTTTATATTTAGATTCGCATTTACCTGCATTTATTGATAGTCAACACTTCACACATTTAAAACTAGCTTGGTTTTTGCGATTATCCGTATCTAGGTGTCCACAACTTGAACATTTTTGTGATGTATATTGCGGATTGACTTCAATTAATTCTGCTGCGTAATTATATTTGAGCTTATAATCAAGAAATTGTCTAAATATTCCCCTCAACCTTGATCTAAGATTGATTTATTTAATCCAGATTTTTGTTTTACCCTGTTTATCAGCATTACCTAGCATTTGGAATTGATGCGAATTGTCTTTATTGATATATGCTCATTTATCATGCTCAATTAGTTGAATTTGAGCACGTGCACTTATTAATCAGTCATCCGCCACAAGCTCAACTATCAAAAATGATCAACAGTCTTGAGTGTGTCTAGCAGACTGTTAAAAAATAATTTCCCAATGGATATTTTACGGCGTGTTGAATAAAACTTATCGGATTTAATCATTTTTAATACTTGCTATTGCATATATACAACAGCGTAAGTATAACATAATAACACTAATTACGTTAAATATTTTATTCTATACACTATGAATTATATCACCGCCATAATGGCGGTGGTTTACTACATTTTTTGCTAAAACTTTGACATCCTACCCGTTTTACGGCGTGTTGGATAATCAGTTAATGTAAAATACCCAATTTTAAGGTTATAATTACTACCACTGAAACTAAAATCCATAAACTAATTGCTTGAAATAAGACTCTAGCACCAACTGCTTTAATATTTGCAAATGATACATTATAACCAATCATAAATAATGCTAAAACAAATAAAGATTCACCAAATTCTTTTAAATGACCACCAATGCTCTGTAAACTAGGTATAATTGTCACTAGTAATGAAGCTAAAATAAACCATAAAATAAACCATGGCTTTTTAGTCTTACCTGAACCAGCTTCATTATGATTTTTACGTGCATAAATAACGGCAATTAATAAACTAATTGGTATAATCCATAAAGCTCTGACTAATTTTACGGTTGTTCCAACCATCAAAGCTTGTGTTCCATATGCTAAACAACTACCTACAACAGAAGATGTATCGTGAATAGCTAATGCAGATAATAAGCCAAACTGAGTTTGACTTAAACCTAAATGATGACCCAAAATAGGAAATAAAACTAAGCCAATTGCATTTAATAAAAAAATAGCACCCATTGCTACTGCAGTTTGCTCTTGTGAGGCACGAATAATTGGTGCAATAGCGGCAATAGCACTGCCACCGCAAATTGCAGTACCAGCACTAATTAGTGTTGAAATCTTACCTTCGTTTTGCAATGATTTACCCAATAATAAACCAATAATTAACGTTCCTCCAATACTAATTACAGTATAACCAAGTCCCGACATACCAGCTTTAAGAATATTAGTTAAATTAAATCCAAAACCTAATAAAATAATTGCATAACTTAAAATTTTACTCGACCAGTTTTTAGAGTGGGTCATTACACCTGAATTATTTTGTATTGCGGTTAATCCCATTCCAGCTAATAATGCTAATCCAGGTAAAAAATGTTTATAAGTCCATGAACTAAAATTAATTGCTAATAAAAAACAACCCGTTGACCAGAAAATGAATAATGGTAATTTGGTTTGTGTCTTCATCTATTTGCCCTAAAAAAAATACCCATTAAAAAGTAATGAGTGTGGATTTTGACATCCATCACGCCATAAAGGGAGAGGTTTTACGGCGTGGTGGATAACCTAAATGCTCAATATTCAACTATGCAACTGGATAACCATTTACAGTTTCTAAAATAGCAAACCAATCTTGAATATCTAATTCGATATGTTGTGCAGCTAATGTATTAATTAGTCGTGATGACTTTTGCGTACCTAAAACAATTTGAATATTACTTGGGTGACGTAAAATCCAAGCTAAAGCAATTTGTTCTACGCTAACCGCATATTTATCGGCTAATTCTTGCAATAATTGCGTTAATTGTGGCTTATCTGAATTAAATATTTTACCACCTGCTAAAGGAGACCATGCCATCGGACGTAATTTGTATTGCTGTAATTGATCCAAACTACCATCAAATAAAGCTTGATTAGCTAACACCGAAAACTCAATTTGATTAGTCAACAATGGAATACGCGAATTTAATAAGTCAAATTGACTCGGCGTAAAATTAGATACACCAAATTGTTTTACTTTACCTTCACGTTGTAATTGGTAGAATGTCTCAGCTATTTCATCTACATTCATTAATGGACTAGGACGATGCACCAATAATAAGTCTAGATAATCACAGCCCAAATTAGCTAATGAATTATTGACTGATGTAATGATACTATCAGCAGATAAATCATAATGTTTAACTAGATTATTCGGTGTAAAATCACATTTAAACTTAATACCACATTTAGACACTAAATACATCTTATCACGTAAGCTAGGCTGTGATTTTAGCACTTCACCAAAACGTGCCTCACAACGATATTCACCATAAATATCGGCATGATCCATTACACTTATACCATTATCTAAAGCTACATTAATTAAATTCTCTAGTTCATTCAAACTAATATTGGCATCACATAAACGCCAAAATCCTAACGCAAATTTTCCTTGTAACATAAATTATCTCTCTAAATATAATCTAAGAAATTGAAGCATAAATTTTGCGATCACCTGCAAAAGGTTGTCGAGCATGCAAAACTGTGCTATTATTTACCCATAAAACATCACCTTCTTGCCATTTAAAAGCAACTGATTCATTATGCATTATTTGATTAACTTTCTCAATATATTGTTCATCCATATACTTTCCATCTGCAGTAATTACAGATTGTTTACCAATATTACGAGAGTCATTCCAACCTGTATAAACTGCAATTATTGAATTAAAAAATGTTTTACGTTGACTAAGTTGATCTGTTCTAATTGCGGGTAAAACAGCAGTAATTGTTTTTAGATTACCATTATCTAACCATTCCCAATCCATACCTAATTCACGCATTTTTTGTTCTGCTTCTTGTTCAGTTTGGCACTGAAAAGTTTCTTTCCACGAGCGACCTATTGCAGAACCAGTATCAGTTTGCTCAGGCATTACTCGAATATAACGAACTCCCTGTTGTTCAATCATTTGCAAAAACTCGTTGCATTGTTCTAATAGTTTAGAATATACCCGATGCGATTGTACAATTGGAGTTGCTCCACCAGTGTGAGCAGCTATTCCACAACTAAAAAAAATGTATTGTGGCGGATTAGGCACTTGTGACATTTCATGATGAAAAGGAATTGTTTCACTGGCAGGGGATTCATTAGCAGTTAAAATTCTACCTCCAGTAACTTGATTACGTGGAGCTGCACCACCAACATAATCACGCATAGGGAACTCAGCCTCATCTAACATTCTTTCAAAATCAAAAGCATCTTCTATAGGAAAATTTCTAAATAAAATTGCATCATATTCATGTAATGCTGATAACAAATCAGCTTTGTTAGTTTTAACCCAAGCAAAAAATTGCTCCTTATCTGTGCCAAAATCACTGCCATCAATAACAAATGGAAATGGTTTTCCATCATGTTGTTTTTGCTCTTCAATTGCAAAATTAACTAGTTCCATAATAAAACTCCTTAAATTAAATTATTAAATAATTGACTAAATGATGATTTTTTACGATAGAATACAGCAGGTTTTCCAATTGGAGCTGAAATAGTATGCCATCCACCGATAAATTGTTCTTTAGTAAACAAATGAACCCATTCATCGTTTGGCAAATACACCAACCACTCTTCCATATTTTCTTGATGCACAGGTGCAACCAAAATATCTTCACCAAATAAATATTGATACTGTAAATCGTAACACTGTGGATCATCTTCATAATGCATAAATAATGGACGCTGACAAGGGAAACCTAAATTAGCACACTGGTTTACCACATCTTGAATATAACTTTTTAAACCAACATAAATGCTAACAAATTTTGCCAAATGTTGTAATGCTTCATCATCTTGATCAAACTGAAAATTATCTTTTGGACGGTTTCCTTCATGCGTACGCATTACTGGTGTAAATGCTGCCATTTCAACCCAACGCATAAATAATTGTTTTGTTCTTTTTAGTCCATGCAAAGTAGTATAACCACCGATATCACTATGATGAATACCACTGCCACTCATTCCCGAAGATAAAGCAGCTGGAATTACAGAGGCTAAACCATCATGAAGACTAAAATCTACACATTGATCACCTGCCCATAATAATAAATTATAAGGTTGACAACCATTAAAACCAGCACGCATGAAAAATAAGATTTCACCTAATTTATTATATTCTTGTACCGCTTCAAAATTAGCTTTTGCCCATAAACGTGGCCAATCATTATGCATAATTTTCGCTGAAACACCATTATATAATTTACAATCTATAGGAAGATATTCACCAAAATCTGCCATCCAACCATCTAAACCAAATTCAATTAATTCTTTACCAATCACTCTCTGCTTATACCATTTAAAGGCATCTGGATTAGTTAAATCAACAACTCCACAATAAAATTCGCCAAAGTCAACTAAATACTCACTACCATCTAAACTAGTAGCAAAATAGCCTAGACTTTGTGCTTCAGCATATAAAGGATAACCTTTTATTAAATAAGGATTGATATATCCCAAAAAACGGATACCTTGTTGTTTCCATTCAATTATTTTCTTATCTAGATCGGGATACAAATTTTTGTCCCACTGCCAATTCCAGTTTAATCGTTTACCAAAGCTAGTGCGACGTTCGCCTTGCCAATCTTGAGCCCAAACACCCGCAATTTTAACATTAAATTGACGAACTTTAGACAGTTTTTGCTCAATAATTTGCGGTCCATCTTGAATACCTAAGATAATACCATTATACACCCATTCAGGTAATTCTTGTACTCGACCAAAAAATTTAGTTAATTTACTGATTAAACTTAAATAATTATCAGCTGTTTCAATAATAATTTGATGGGGAATTTCCCAACAGTGTAGCTCATGAAAATTATTATGGGTAAAATCAAAATTCATATAAGCAGTACTATCCATATGTAAATAGTATTTTTGACTAGAAACAAATGTTGATTGTGGATAGTTAGTAGTGTAATAGTCACCTCCAGCTTTATCTTTTACGTCAGCTTGCCAAGTGACATAAGTTGATTTATCTCTTCCTACACCAGGTTCAGAACTCCATAGGGGAAAATTACGTCCACGTAAATTAAAATAAGATAATTGCTCACCGCAACCATATATTTTTTCATCTTCATCAGCACAAACACGTAACCAAAATCGATTTAATGATTTATTTTTGGCTTCAAAATTTATGATTAATTTACTCTCAATACAAGCTACAGTAAGCTCAAGAAATAATTGTTCTAATAGATAAAATGAAATAATATAAGTATCATCTAATTGCTTAAGCTTAAAATCACGTAATGCAATTTTTTCTTCTAGATAATCATTAATTTTAAAATTACCACGATACATATCAATAGTTTCTTGACCAATACCAATATAACATAATGGACTAGTATCGCTATGTTGAAAAATTGTTTTTCCAGCAAAACTAAGAATAAATTCACGATTATTAATCAAATTTATGTTTAACATTATTTGCTCCACGCTAAATATAATTTAGAATATTGTTGTCCTGTGATTTTCTCACAAACTTGTTGAACTTCGATTGATGGGTATTCTTTTCCACCATCACGTAAGCGATCTATTTCCTGTTTCATAAGTTTAAAATTCGTTGGTGTTAGGCAAAATTTATATGAATTAATAAAAGCTATAATCACTAAAGCAACAGGAATTAAAATAAACAATATTTTTAAGGTAAACATTGTTTCGGGGCTTTGAATAACACCACCTTTTTGATAACCAGACATGCTCATTAAATAACCAATTCCAGGTAAAATAATAATTGCTTGGCTAAATTTACGACAGAAAGACATCGCACCAGCATATAAACCTGGTCGACTTTTAGTTGAAATTAAAACATCGACTTCAACTACAAAACTTAACATTGATTGAGGAATCATATAACAAGAAGATAATCCCAAACCAATCAAACCAAAACAACAAATTATTAAAAAAACTGACACACTATGTTTAGTTAACAAAAATAAGCTCAGTATACCTAAAATCCAAATCATTGCACCAACTCGATAGGTAAATGCTTTATTATATTTATTAGCTAAATGGACATAGAAAGGTAATACTAATAATTGGATTAACCACATACTACTCACATAAGGAACCAAATCAGATCGCATTAAATCATCTTTAACTAGAATTGGAGTAATAATCATTAGCATATCTAGAGCTGCAGCATCTAACAAAAACATTGATAATTGTGCCCGAAATGATTTATTCTTTAAAGTTGAAAGTAGTTCTTTTAAAAATAAAAGTGCATTGTCAATTTTAGATTGATTGGGTTTAAATTCATTTTTATCTTCAGGAATTGGTAATTCAAAAGTACCCCAGAAAACAAAAATCCATATACAGGCAAAAAATATTGCAAAAATGATTGACATTACAAGATACCCATTGCGACTGTAATTAAAACTACCCAATAATAATGGTGCAATGCTAGTAGCAAGTACTGAAGCAAATTGTGAAAAACCCATACGAAATGCAGATAATCTAACTCGTTCTTTGTAATCTCTAGTCATATCTGCTATCAAAGCTGCATAAGGTGTAATTACAAAACAATAAACAATATCAAATAATAAATACATTCCTAGATAATAAAGAAAAGCCATAAACTCAGTGACGCCATTTTTACCAACAATAATTGGTGAACACCACATTAAGGGAAATGTCAGAATAATAGGCAACATTCCATAAAGAAAAAATACGCGTCTACGACCGTATTTTGTTCGAATATTATCAGAGAAATTGCCAACAATTGGATCAATCAATCCGATGCCTAAACGACCTAAACCAAATAAGGTTCCAGCCATTACTGGTGAGATACCAACGATATTAGTTAAAAATAAAATAAATAAACTCGCAATTAGTGTAAAAGCTCCACCACCAAATAAGTCACCCATACCATAAGCAATATAGTTTTTCAAGGATAGTTTATAATTAGCCATATTATCTTACCTGAATAATAAAATTGAGACATAATTATAATATATTTATTTTTTTGATATTTAACAATCGATGTTGCACACGCTAACATTGAGGGTACAAAACTAATCCAAGAAGTGAATTATGCTAATAAAGCATTAAATTTTATACTAAAATGCATACTGCGCTTGAGGAACTTAGTCAAGCTGTTGCAGAGGCTAAAACTAATTATAAATGGAAAATGCCAAGAACGCTACGAAGAAGCAGGAACTCTCATTATTTAGGATTGGACACGTGGATGATGTCAATTTGGATAAAATCGGATTGGCATTAAACAGTTGAATAAACTTGTTTATTATAAAACCATAGATCTAAAATATATTGACTAACTTTAGGATAGGAATGGCTTAATTCTTTGGCAATTAGCCTTGCATCGTGAAGAATCTGAATATCACGTTCTAAATCAGCAAAACGCAATGGAGGCATACCACTTTGTCGCTGTCCTAATAGTTCACCAGGTCCACGAATTAATAAATCTTGACGAGCAATTTCAAAACCATCATTAGAACTAGAAATAACTTTTAAACGTTGTTTAGCAATTTGCGATAGATTATCACCTTCAAATAATAAAACACATTGACTTTCTACTGCACCTCGACCAACTCGACCGCGCAACTGGTGTAACTGAGCTAAGCCCATACGTTCGCTGTGTTCAATGACCATAATACTTGCATTAGGCACATCAACTCCAACTTCAATTACAGAAGTAGCAACTAAAACTTGAATTTGATTACTCGCAAAATTAGTCATAATTTCAGCTTTATCTTTAGGTTTAAGCTTACCATGAACTAAACCAACTTGAATTGGTGCTAATTGGGTAGTTAATTCTTCATATGTATGTTGAGCATTTTCTAATTCAAGCTTTTCTGACTCTTCAATTAATGGACAAACCCAATAAATCTGACAACCTAAACTTGCTTTGTTTTTAACAAATTCAATAATTTCTTGGCGTCGATTAGATCTTATTAACATGGTTTTAATTGGTGTTCTTCCAGGGGGTAATTCATCAATAATTGAAGAATCTAAATCAGCATAATAACTCATGGCTAATGAACGTGGAATAGGTGTTGCCGACATCATTAATTGATGTGGAAATAAATTGGCATTACCCTTATTAATTAAACTTCGGCGTTGTTCAACACCAAAACGATGCTGTTCATCAATAATCACAACACCTAATTTAGCAAATTCAATATTTTTCTGAAAAATAGCATGTGTTCCAATAATTAATTGTGCTTGACCATTGGCACATTGCTCAGCTACTAAACGCTTTTGTTTAGGAGTTAAACTTCCTGCTAACCACACAATATTAAGATTTAATGGAGCTAACATTTTTTGCAACTTTTGATAATGCTGTTCGGCTAAAATTTCCGTTGGTGCCATTAACACTGCTTGATAATTATTCTCCAATGCAACTAAGGCAGTAATCGCAGCTACCATAGTTTTACCGCTTCCGACATCACCTTGTAATAAGCGGTTCATTTGTTGAGGACGCTGTAAATCAAGTAAAATTTCATCAACAACCCGTAATTGCGCATTAGTTAATTTAAAGGGTAATTGAGCTAAAAATGGTGCAATTAGCTGTTGAGTGCTAAATAATGATGGAGCATCTAATTGATGTTTATTGTGATAAGCTCGTTGCATTAATAATTGTTGAGCAATTAATTCTTCGTATTTTAAGCGATGCAAAGCTAATAAGTGCTCGTTTTTTTCATATTGACTAGGCGTTAATTTATGCAAAGTAATAATTGCTTCAGCTAAACCCAACAAATTATAGCGTTGTTTAATTCCTAGAGGTAGCGTTTCTTCTAGTAAATTCTGGGTTAAAAAATCATTAACTAAATTAATTAAAGCAATATTAGCTAAACCACTAGTCGTAGGATAAACAGGACTGAAACTTTCACTTAACTGAGTTTGCGCCGTAGCTGCTTGAATTTTAGGGTGAATAATAGTTTTATTACCATAATAATCTTGCTTAACCTCACCATAAGCACGAATGATTTTACCTAAAACATATTGATGGCGATAATTGGAGAAAAAATGAAAAAAAACTAATGAAATAACAAAGCCGTTATCTTCGAGCTTAACAACTAATTGTTGACTAGTTTTACGTTTGATTATTTCACAGGAAATAATTTTACCTTCAACCATACCTTGTTGCCCAACCTGAATTTGCGCAACAGGATAAATTTTGGTAAGGTCTTCATAACGCAAAGGAATATGTAATGCTAAATCCCAATAGCAATAGAGATTTAATTTAGCCAGTTTATCAGCAATATCGGCACTATTAGGAATGGGACTTAATAAAAATAAATTTGGCATAATCTAACTAACTTAACTAATTGATGATTCTCCAGAATTAGTGCTATTACTCGACTCAGGGATTATTTTGGCAGGTAATAATGAGCGTGCTGGAGCACTTGCATTTTTAGCTTTAGGTGCAAATTGATTAGTTGAGTTAGGTTTTTCTGTGGCTTGATTAGGCAAATATAAAGGTCCCTTAAAACCACAACTAACTAGAGCAACCATAATCGCTAGACTAAAAATTACTAATTTATACATATTTATATCCTTAGGCTGTTGGTGTAAACACATCAGAAAAGAAATTCGCTTTGTTTAAATTTAATTTGTTCGTAGCTAAATTAAATAAATTTTCAATCATTGCTGGATTACCACAAGCATAAACTTCACTCTTAGCTAAATCAGGAAAATTTTGTTCCACATATTGAGTAACTAATCCAGTATAAAAACCTTCAGTTTCTTGATCCGTACATAAAGTTAATTGTAAATTTAATTGTTGACTTAATTGTTTAAGTTGTTCTACGTTATAAAAATCATTTGCGGTAAAATTACCCCAAACTAAATTAATTGCACGTTGATTATTTTCTAGTGCCATTTGTTGTAAAATAGCTTGAATTGGAGCAAATCCAGTACCAGTACAAACCATTAAAATAGGAGAATTACTATTTTGTAAGGTAAAATTACCTAATGGTCCACGAATTCTAACTATGCTACCTACCGCCATTTGTGTCCATACTGCTTCAGAAAATGTCCCACCAAGGCGATAACGAATGTTTAGCTCTAAACTAGTTTGATGAGGAGCACTAGCAATTGAATAACTACGACTCTCGCCATTATAGATTAAATCAACATATTGTCCTGGGTAAAAAGCTAATTTTTGATTTGCTGGTAATTTAAGTTGAATAATGGCAACGTTACCAACCTTAGTTAAATTTTCAATTTTAGCTGGTAAAGTTTTAATTGGAAAACTTTGACTAAAATTAGGAATATCTAAAATTAAATCACTTTTAGCGTGAGCTTTACATAATAAAACTTGATTGTCGGTAATCTCATCTTCACTAAGTGCACTTGAACTATAGTCGGTTAATTCTACATCTCCTGTTACAACCTTACATTTACAAGCTCCGCACGAACCACTTTTACAACCATGAGGCAAATTAAGTTGTGCTTGTAGAGCGCTATCAAGTAAATTATCTTGTTCTGAGGCATAAAACTCAACAGAAGCTTGTTGTATACGAACGGTGTAAGCCATCTTAGCGATATCCTATTTTAAAATTTATACTTTTAATACATATTAGTAACATACGAGCCAATACTAAAGCGTGAGACTTCTCAACACTTCACCAGAATTAGCCTTACGCAATAATTACCATTGTAATTGGTTGCTTTTGCGAATATTTGCGTAAATATTGTTTAGTTTCCAATGAGATTATTCATCAGAACATTTAAAGTTAGTTAGCGATTTAAATATGCCTAGAACAGCAAATTATGTTATCACTTCACCCCTTTATTTTAGGCTAAATTTAACGATTTTAATCATTTTTAATTTTTTCCGTTGTTACTTCCTTTAAGTTTTTTGCTTAATCTCGCTAATTTCTTCTGGTACTTAATTAATGCCTTTAAGGGTTTTACTTTCTCACCATCTGAAGTAACTAAAAAATCCGTTAAACCTAAATCAATACCCACTGTTTTATCAACTTTAGGTAATGATTTAATCTCAACCTCTGAACAAAAGGATACAAAATATCTATCAGCACAATCTTTAGAAATTGTTATGCTTGAATGTTTACCCTCTAATGGGTGCGATAATATTGAGAGACTCAGTTGATTTAGCAATAATATGCTTTGTTTTAATGATAGAGTTATTATACTATAGTTGATTTACAAAATTCAAGCTGGTTTATTAAATAGCTTTACTCGCAACAAGCTATGCTAGTTTAACGCCTTATACCATACCACCTGAAGGTAGAGGTTTTAAAGCGTATTAACAGCATAAGTATAACATAATAATACTGATAATGTTATAATATTTTAACACTATACGATTGGTATACTCTATGAAATATTATCCACAATTAACTTGACTAGATTAATGAGAATTGCGTATGCACGACAAATTTCTAAAAAAATCTTTAATACAATATTTTAAAGTTAGCCAAAAATATTCAATATTATATGGTATACGGCTTTTTTTGCTAATACAACTAACTCTAGTTTAGAGTTAGTTGTATTAATATCATGCTGATTAATTAAATTACTAAAGTATCATTGGGAATTATTACTTCATCAACATTAGGTAATTTTAATGGAGTTGAATCCCGCAGAATTAATTGTGTAGCTAATAATTCAGTATATGGTTCAATTACTTTGCCTTCAATTAACTCAAATAATACCTGACTTGCACGTTCTGCCATTTGCAAAATTGGTTTTTGAATTGTAGTTAAGGTTGGGTTAGAATATAAACTAATCTCACTATTATTAAAGCCAACTACTGCGATTTTTGTTGTCAAATTCGTCTGTTCATTAATTACTTTTAATGCTCCAATTGCTATTTCATCATTAGCACAAAATACAGCATCAGGGATTACTGGCAAAGCTAATAATTTATTCATCGCTTCATAACCACCAGCTAAAGAAAAACTTGCTGACTGTGAATAAAGCCTTGGGGTTTTAATCCCCGCATCATATAAAGCTTGACGATAACCATTATGACGATCACGACTTGATTGGATATTACAAGGACCATTAATATGCGCAATTTGTTGATATCCCTGTTTGATTAATAATTCCACAGCTGTTTTAGCGCCCATAATTTCATCAACAGTAATATTAATCACAGGTTTTTTAACTCGGCGATTAATTACAACTAATTTAGTATGATGTTTTAATGCCAAGTCAATGAAATAATCGTCACTTTCTTGTTGACTAATCAAAATAATTCCATCAACCCGAGAAAAGTTAAAATTATCAACATTCTGCTCTAAATCTTGAATTACCATATTGTAGTCTTGAGCCAAATTTTGATAAATTGCTTTAAGGCAAGAAATAACAAAAGTTGGTGCAGTTGCTGGACTTAATGTTGAAAAGACTACTCCAATACTATATTTTTTGCGTAATACTAAACTTTTAGCATTAATATTAACCGTGTAATTCATTTCTTTAGCAATAGCTAGAATTTTATCACGCGTTTGCGGAGTAACAGCACTACTACCATTTAATGCCCTAGACACCGTCATATGTGAGACCCCTGCTAATTTAGCAATATCTTTAATAGTAACTAAAGAATTACTTTCTTGCGGTCTATTAATAAAATTAGTCATAATTTATCTCCCTTAATAATGACCAAATTAACGTTCCACAGCAGCTACCTTTCCGATAAATTCAAGCAACTGAATTAGAGTTGGGTAACCTTGTGAATCACTACTCACCGTGGTTGCTAATGCACCGACACCGTTAGCAAAAGCCCCACATTCTGCCCATGACTTGTTTTGTAATACTCCAGCTAAAAAACCAGCGGCAAATCCATCTCCAGCTCCGACACTGTCAATAACTCGAGGTGACTTAAATCCAGCTATTCTAATCATATTTCCTTGATGACTAATTAAACAACCATCAATACCTAATTTTAAAACTACTGTTTGACAACCTAGTTGATGAAAATTATCACAAATTTTTTCTGGTGAATAAGTTCCATTAAGTAAAAATTCCGCTTCTTCAATACTAGGGAAAATAATTTGTGTAGCTTGTGCTACTTGCATTAAAATAGAACGTGCTTGAGGCAGATTTTGCCATAATTTATAACGAATATTCGGATCAAAAGATATTTTAACTCCCGATTGCTTGGCATAGTCAAGTGCT
>JBDLTW010000073.1:0-8466 GCA_039805605.1 Pseudomonadota bacterium | reverse complement strand
GATCCTGTTCTTTTTGGTCAAGAACTGAATGATGAAACCTATGCCATATGCAAAGCAAGTATCCTAATAAAAGGCAAAGATCGTAATAAAATAGCTAATGGCAATACATTATCAAATGATGCCTATCCAGAAGATAAATTTGATTATATGTTAGCTAATCCGCCATATGGCGTTGATTGGAATAAAATTAAATTGGTTATATCTAATGAGCATTCCGAGCTAGGTTTTAGTGGACGATTTGGAGCTGGTTTGCCTCGTATTTCTGATGGTCAACTATTATTTGTACAACATTTGATCTCTAAAATGAAGCCCATCGATAATAACAGTACAGGTTCACGAATTGGAATAGTTCTCAATGGTTCGCCTTTATTTACAGGTGGAGCAGGAAGCGGAGAATCGAACATTAGAAAATGGATTATTGAAAATGATTATCTTGAGGCATTAATTGCATTGCCTAATGATATGTTTTTCAATACAGGAATAGCAACTTATATTTGGGTTCTTAGTAATCGAAAATCTGCACAACGTCAAGGCAAAGTGCAGTTAATTAATGCTGGTCAAATGTACCAAAAAATGCGTAAAAGTTTAGGTAGCAAAAGAAATGAGTTATCTGACGATCATATAAAACAAATCACTAAATGTTATTCTAGCTTTGAAGAAAGTGAAATTTGTAAAATATTTGATAATCATCAATTTGGTTATACAAATATTACCGTAGAACGTCCATTAAGAATGAGTTATCAAGTAACCGAGGCATCAATTCAAGAAATTAAACAAGAAAAAGCTTTTAGCAAATTAGATACTCAAACTCAAGAGCAAATAATTTTAGTCTTAACTCAATTAATTAATTCTAATTTCTTATCTCGTAGTGAATTTATCGCTAAACTAAACGATAAATCAGCCATAAAATTAAAAGATACATGGTTAAAATTAATCCTTAAGATTTGTGGAACACGTAACCCAGACGGTGAAATCTGCGTTGATAATAAAGGCAATCCAGAACCAGATAGCGAATTAAGAGATAGTGAAAATATTCCTTTATTAAGTCTAAATTATGACAACAACGAACAAATAGCCAATATACAGCAATATTTTAATCAAGAAGTTCTGCCACACTTACCAGATGCTTGGATAGATTGGAGTAAAAACAAAGTTGGTTTTGAGATTTCATTTAATCGTTATTTTTATAAATATGTTCCACCAAGAGACCTTGGCGAAATAGATGCCGAATTAAAACATTTATCTAGTGAGATACAGTTATTATTAAATGAGGTATGTGGATAGTTAGTATAAGTAATATTATGGAGCCAATAAATGAATAATAATTTTACGAAAAAATATCAACATTTAACCCATGATGATACTAAATTTAGTATTTCTAGTGCAATAATGTTCATTATTGAAACCAATCATGAACTATACATATTTACAGAAGAAGATTTTGAGTTGGCGGTTCTCTTTATCGTCGAAGCATGGAATTTAGCAATTATAAATGATGATGAAATAATTTCTATATTAATTAAAAAAGATGCCAAGAGGCTAAAGAAAGTTGCCAATAAACCTCAAAAGCAAATTGAGGCTATGCTTATGTCATTGATTAAGATGAAAAAAGTGCTATATGGTGATGTTTATAGAATAATTGGTGATTATGAAGCCACTTTTAAAAATGATGAACCATATTTAAAAATAGCCTCAGGCAAAGATATGCCAGCAGACTATTTTGCTAATTATTACCGAGAAATTTTATTTAACAACAAGAAATAATTTGTCATTCCGTACTTGACACGGAATACATTAACAGCTGTTATTCCGTGGCTGATACAAAATCCATTGATAAATAAAGTAGGTATTAAAACAAAAATATATTTAATATTCAGTGTATTAAATTATCATAATGCGTAAAATTGATTATAATAATCTTATTTTAAATAAAGTAAGAACTAAATGAAAAAATACAGCAGTTACAAAGAGAGTAACATTGAGTGGCTAGGGGAAATTCCAGCACATTGGGAAATTAAAAAATTAGGTTTTTCTTTTTCTTCTATTAGAAATGGTTCAACAGTAAGTCAAATTGATTGGCATGAACTAACTGTACCAATTACTAGAATTGAAACTATTTCAACAGGTCAAATTAATAAATTTAAGATAGGATATGCGGAATATACTAAAGAGTTATTACCATATAAACTTGAAAATGGGGATATATTATTTTCACACATAAATAGCTTATCCATGGTGGGTAATGTGGCGCAGTATTTTACAATAAAAAATAATGAGTTGTATCATGGAATGAATTTGCTTAGATTAATACCTAGTAAAGTAGATTATTATAGATATTTATTTTGGACTTTAAAATCTCCTGTTATACGGCAAAGTATAGAGTCTATTGCAAAACCAGCAATAAATCAAGCAAGTGTTTCTATTGATAGCTTAAAATCTCTAATGATACTGCATCCACCACTTGAAGAACAACAACAGATTTCTGATTATCTAGACCAGCAAACTGCTAACATTGATGATTTAGTACAAAAACAAAAGAAGCTAATTGAGCTGCTTCAGGAAAAGAAAAAAGCTCTAATTAATCATGTGGTAACTAAAGGATTAAATCCAAATGTACCAATGCAAGATAGCGGAATTGAATGGCTTGGGCAAATTCCAGCACATTGGGAAGTTAGAAAATTAAAATATCTATTTAAATTTAATACCGGAATTTCAGTTACTAAGGCTGAATTTATTGAAAATGGTGTTAAATGTATTAATTACGGTGATATACATAGTAAATACTTATTTAAATTAAACTTAGCGGATGCAATCTTGCCTACAATAGACCACAATTTTATTTATGAAAAACCAAGCTGTATTTTATCAGAAAATGATTTAGTTTTTTGTGATACTTCTGAAGATTTAGATGGTGTTGGCAATTGTGTGGTTATATCTAATCTTAATGGTAGTCAGTTATTATCTGGTTCTCATACAATCGTATCTAAACCAATTATTACATTAAATGCTATATTTATTAGATATGCGTTGATGTCAAAAATAATAAAAAGTTCAATTGAAAATGAAGTTACGGGAATAAAAGTATTTAGCATAACTCAAGGTATTTTAAATAACGTTACAGTGACATTTCCACCACTTGAAGAACAACAACAAATTGCTGACTATCTAGACCAACAAACCGCTAAAATTGACCAATTAATTAATAAAGCTAAATCAATGGTCGAGCTATTAAAAGAACATAAGAAAAGTCTAATTAATAACGTTGTTACTGGTAAAATTAAAGTAATAAATGGGTAATACTATCACCATTTCATTTGTTGATAAGGGTAATCAATGATTTACGACATACATAAAGAAAAATACTTTGAAGATGATATTGAGTCATCATTGATGGCAAATGGTTGGCAACAAGGGATAAATAAAGATTATTCCAGCCAATTAGCATTATATCCAAATGATGTAATAGCGTGGATTAAAATTCATCAAGCTAAAGATTATGCAAGATTGGTTTCTGATCAACGCAGTGAAGAAAATGCTAATAATCTAATACTGCAACGGTTATCCGATACTTTAAACAAATATGGTTGTTTGTATGTTTTAAAACATGGTTTCAAGGCTTCAAATGTTAAGTTTAATATGTGCGTATTTAAGCCACCTTATAATTTAAACCAAACTGTGTTAAAACAATATGATGAATTGATCCTCAGAGAAGTTAGACAAGTTCATTATTCACCATATCGCCCTGCTGAAAGCATTGATATAGTTTTATTCATTAATGGTATTCCTATAACCACACTTGAATTAAAAACAGATTTCACCCAAAGTATTGATGATGCCATTAATCAATTTAAACATGATCGACCGCTATTAGATCCTAAAACAAAACAAAGAGAACCACTATTGACGTTTAAACGCTGCATAGTCCATTTTGCGGTATCTACTGATGAAGTGCATATGACTGCTCATCTAAATGGTGATAAAACTATTTTCCTGCCGTTTAATTTGGGTGTTGATGGTGGTGCTGGAAACCCCGATAATCCATCTGGTTATAAAACCGCATATTTATGGCAACAAATTTTAGTTAAAGATAAATGGTTAGAAATTATTAATCGTTATGTTTATGAATTAGACAAAAAAGTTATTTTTCCACGTTTTCATCAATTAGATGTTGTCGACAAATTATGCGAAGATATCAAGTTAAATAAGGTAGGTAAAAGATATTTAATTCAACACAGTGCGGGAAGCGGTAAAACCAATTCAATTACATGGTTGGCAACTCAATTACGTGAACTTCATGATTATAGCGATAACCGCATGTTTGAATGCGTATTTGTGATTACTGATCGTAGGGTTCTGGATAATCAATTACAAAAAAATCTTAATCAATTTGTTAAAACTGCTGGTGTGGTAAAATGGATTGATGAAAATAATGGCTCAAAAGCAGGTCAATTATTAGAAATTTTACAAAATAAAGAACAATCAATTGTGATCGTGACCATTCAGTCTTTTGGTTTTTTATTAAATAAAATTCAAAATACTGATCTGAGTGGCAGAAATTTTGCATTTATTATTGATGAAGCGCATAGCTCTACATCGGGTGGTGCAGCTGCTAATCTTAAAAAAGCAGTATCAATGCATGAAAAAGAAGATGATGAATTCTTACTAGATGACTTAATTGCTGAAGAAATGGAGAAACATAAGTTTCCTAAAAACGCATCATTCTTTGCCTTTACTGCTACCCCAAAAGAAAAAACTATGGAGCTATTTGGAGTGAAGAATTTAGATGGTCTACCTACTCCATTTCATGTTTATTCAATGCGCCAAGCAATACAAGAAGGCTTTATTTTAGATGTACTGAAAAATTATACCAGTTACACTACTGCTTTTAAAATAGCCAAAGTTGGGAGTAATGAAAATCTTGATCCTTTAGATGAACAACATGCCAGAAAAACTATACTTAAATGGGTAGATTTACACCCAGATAATGTTGGACAAAAAGTTGCAATTATTATTGAGCATTTTCGTAAAAAAGTCCACCACTTAATGGGTGGCGAAGCTAAAGCAATGATCGTTACTTCATCAAGACTAAAGGCTAAAAGATTTAAAGAAGCAATGGATGAATATATCACTAAAAATGAATACGGTCTTAAAACATTGGTTGCGTTTTCTGGTTCGTTAACTGATCAAGAAAAAAATGGCAATAAAGAATTTGATGAGAATATTCTAAATCCTATACTAAATGGTAAAGATTTATCCACTGCATTAACCGCTGCCGATAGCAATAAATTTACGGATTGGCATTGTTTAGTAGTTGCAAATAAATTTCAGACTGGATTTGATGAACCATTACTATGTGGGATGTACGTTGATAAAAAATTATCTGGCGTAGCTGCTGTTCAAACCTTATCTCGATTAAATCGTACTTGTGTAATTAGCAAGAACGGTCAAACGCATATTAAAGATACTACATATATTCTTGATTTTGTCAATGAACCTGCGGATATAAAAAAAGCATTCAGTGCTTATTATACTGATGCTGAACTAGAAGATGTAACGGATCCTAACTTGCTAGATGATTGCCAAATAAAATTAGATGAATACACCTTACCTAATGGCGAAAAAATATATTATCAAGAAGATATAGAGAACGTGGTCAAGGCGTATCTTATCAATAATAAGCCTGATCAAATAATGTCAGTATTAGCTCCAAGCATTAAACGTTTTACAGATGTACAAAATAGGCTAAAAACTGACTATAAGAGCTTGGTTGATAGAAAAAATTTTCTACAAGATGAATTTGAAAAAGAGAAGATTCAACAAAGATTAGATGAGATAAAAGTTAAATTATTTGAGCTAAAAGATTTTATTAATCAATGTGCTAGGTATCGTCGTATGTATGATTTTATGTCACAAATCTTTGATTATATGGATACGGGACTGCATAAGCACTATATTTTTTACGGCTTCTTAATCAGGTTATTGAAATTGGATATCCCAATTGAAAATGAGAAGCAAATACTTGAACAAATTAAGCTAATTAAAGTGCAACTTAATGATGAAGGAACTGCTAATTTAAGTATTGACGATAAATTAAAACTTCGTCCTATTCAACAAGTAATTTCTGCTAAAGTTAAAGATCCTAATCGAGCACTGTTAGACCAAATCATTGCAATGATAAATGAGATACATGGAGCAGAAATTAAACAATCTGATATAGTTTATTTTGTCAATAATGTAGCAGCAAAAATGATTGATAATGAAGACATTCAGCAACGAGTACCAAATAATTCACCAGATGACTTAATGATTAGTTCTATTGTGAGTGATATTTATGCAGACGTAATTTTTGAAAATAACGCTAATAATCAAAAAATTAATGAGTGTGCTCTTGAACAAGAAGATACCACGTTAGGGCGCAAGATTAAAGGACTAGTTTTATCTAAGATTTATGAGTTATTCCATGAAATGAAGTCATCAGTGAGTGAGGATATAAGGCGTTAAGATAGCCTAGATCTTTTAGTGTTTTTTGTTGTTTAATATATTGACGAATAATGCAAATTGTAGCACCACTGCACGAAGTGGCAAAATACGAGGATATCTGTAAATCGTTTGATTTTGTGGTTGTATTTTGTATAAAACAATAGTATAATATAGGCATAATTAAATCAAGCACTCTATAAAACAAGATAAACTCCACTAGTTAAGTTTTAACAATTGTACCCAATAGTAAGGTAGAGTATCAATAGATTTAAAATAACTAATTGTTACCGTTTAGTTTGTTGTAAATATTCTGCTTTGGTGCAAAATATAGATTTTTTATTTATCAACCACGCCGTCAAACTCCTCCCTGTGGTGAGAGGAAGTCAATAATACCATCAATGCTAATAAACAATTCCGATTTAAGCTTTGTATATAATTTAGGATATAAATAAAATGAGTGAAATCAATAAGAAACAAGGAGTAAAATTACGTGATCAAGATAAATTATCGCGTATTCCAATTAAAGTTATTCCTTTAGCAGAACCATTAAAAAAACCTTCATGGATTAAAGTAAAATTACCCACTGGTGAAAATTTTAATCGAGTAAAAAGTTTATTGCGTGAACATAAATTACATACCGTATGTGAAGAAGCTAGTTGTCCGAATATTGGCGAATGCTTTGATAAAGGTACTGCTACTTTTATGATTATGGGTGATATTTGTACTCGACGTTGTCCATTTTGTGATGTTGGACATGGTGTGCCAAATCCTTTGGATAGCGAAGAACCTCGGCAAATTGCTCGTTCTGTAGATATTTTACAATTACGTTATGTGGTAATTACTAGCGTAGATCGTGATGATTTACGTGATGGTGGAGCAAATCATTTTGTTGAGTGTATTCGTGAAATTCGCCAATTACGTCCTCAAACTAAAATTGAAATTTTAGTACCTGATTTTCGAGGTCGCTTAGATAAAGCCTTAGAAATATTGGCTAGTTGCCCACCAGATGTATTAAATCATAATTTAGAGACTGTGCCACGGTTATATAAAGCACAGCGCCCTGGTTCTGATTTGCAACATTCATTAAATTTATTAAAACAGTTTAAACAAATGTGCCCAGATATTCCGACTAAATCAGGAATTATGGTTGGATTAGGTGAAACAAATGAAGAAATTAAGCAATTAATGCTCTTAATGCGCGAACATGATATTGAAATGATTACCATTGGACAATATTTGCAACCATCGCCACATCATTCACCTGTTTTGCGTTATGTAACGCCTGATGAATTTAAAGAATTAGAACAATATGCTTATGCAATTGGTTTTAAACACGCAGCCGTTGGTGCTTTAGTTCGTTCTAGCTATCATGCTGACTTACAAGCACATAATGCAGGTGTTGAATATTAAAAATTTAAGAGGTACTATCATGAATAAATCTCAATACCTAACTGGAATAATTTTTAGTTTGGGAATTATTGCTTCACCATTAAGCTTTGCCAATCAAGCGACAAAATCCTGTAGTTTTGTTAGTGGTAAATTAATTAAATTTGAAAATAAACCCGTATTTCAATTTAATCGTGCACGTAGCAATAATCAAACTAATTATCCAATGAGTCATAGCCAATTTTTTATTCAAGATAGTAATGGTAAAATTTATAAAATTGTTTTAGATAATTTATTTTATAGTAATTTAACTAGTGCTCAAGCAACTAGTAATACGAATAAAGGCATTATTGAAGATTTAACTCGGCGTTATCCAGTTGGTAGTAATGTTGATGCTTGTGGTAAACTTTATCAACGTCATGGTAAAGTTGGCTTACATTTTGTCCATCCCAGCGCATGTAGTACTACTAAGTTCAATGGTTTTTTACGCATAAATAGTCAAGATATTGCTAATAATCATCGCTATTGTGATGGTTGTGCTTGTAAATTGTCGAATAAACTAAATAATTCAGATATAGAGAAAGATTTAGATTAGTATGA
>JBDLTW010000072.1:0-7217 GCA_039805605.1 Pseudomonadota bacterium | reverse complement strand
TTGTACATACTTTTCTATGGGCATTTTTGCCGTGGAGCATAATTTTTGTTAGTGCTAGTTACCAACAAATTCGTAACTTAACTAAATTTGAGCTTAACTTACGTAATCGTCATTATTTTTTATTGGTTAGCTTTTGGCTTACTTTCATTTTATTTAGTGCCACTAAATTTCAATTAGATCATTATACCAATATAATTATTCCTTTTGCGGCAATTATTTGCGCCAATTATTTAACTAATTATCCCCAACATTTACCTGTAATTTTAATAATCCAACGCAGTTTAGCAACTCTTGTCTTAAGTTTAGCTAGTTTAATTATTCTCTACTTTTTCCATAATTCATGGTGGTTAGTTAGCTTAATAATTCCCTTAACCTGCTTATTGCTTAGTTTGAAAAATTGGGTGTGGATTAACTTTAGCTATTTAGAACAATGTGTATGGCATTCATTGTTAACTATGCTGGGAGTTATAGTACTAATTTTAGAAATAAATGGCTTAGTTTATGCACCATATGATGTAGGGTATAATTTAGCTAAAATAATTAATCAACAATCTTTAAATGCACCTGTTTATGATATTGATAATAGTGTAACACCAACTGAATTTTATGTTAAATTACCTTATTTCCATATTCATAACCAGCTGGAACTAGCTAAACAAACAGAGTACTATTTAATTATCAGTCAGCAAGACTGGCTAAATAATAGTAAAGAATTGATTAAACCGCACTACCTAGCAATTGGCGAGTTTTGTGGTAATACCATTGATAAAATTATTCGCAATAAAATAATTCACTGGGGGAAATCTTTTAATCAAAGTTTAATTTGTTATAAGGTACTCTATCATGAAAGTAAAAAACTGTAATACAAATACACAAGCTCACATTTGGTTAATCTTAATTTGTAGCTTATTTAGTTGGATTAGTATTAAATATCTAGATAAACCATTAGCATTATTTATTCATGCTTATGCAATAGATCAGCAAACTTGGTTACGCATAATTACTGAGTATGCAAATTATGTATTTAGCATTAGCCTAATTATTTTACTCATTTGCCACTATCGACAGCGATTGGTAATTGGCTTAATTACTATATTTTATATTGGTTTAAATTTGCAATTGACCTTATTAATTAAAACTTGGCTAAAAAATTACTATGGTCGCTATTGGCCAACCACATGGTTTGCAAATAATTTATCTTTAATCAACAATCATGTTTATGGTTTTGCTGGGATAGGATATGGTGGTTCATTTCCATCTGGTCATTTAACTTTTTGTAGTTTTTGCTTGTATTGGTGGTACGTTTACAAACCACAATTTAAATCATTTTACTTCTTGTTATTACTCATTATGTTAGTAAGTATGGTTGCACTTAATTATCACTTCTTAGGTGATTGCCTTGCAGGAGTTGCCTTAGGAACAAGTATGGCAATATTAACTAACAAAATTTATAATTTATTTAGTCGCTATTTAACAGAATAAAAGGACTCTAGTTTATGAATAAATTTTTTCAATTTGATCAATTAAATCTATCTAGTTTAGCCGATAGCTTAACTGAACAATTACATCTTAGCCAAAATTTGGTTAATAATTTGGCACAAATTCCAACAAGTAGCTGGGAAAGCATTATGCAACCACTGCAAGAACAGCTTTACCAACTCAATCAATATTGGGGAATTATTGCTCATTTGCATAGTGTTCAAAATACACCACAAATTCGGCAACTCCATGAGCAGTTTTTACCCCAAATAACCGAATTATATGTTAATTTAGGACAAAATCAGGATCTTTATCAGCACCTACAAACTATTAAACAACAATATACCCAACTAACTCCTGTACAGCAAAAAGTAATTGATAATGAATTGCGTGATTTTAAATTAAGTGGTATTAGCTTAGCTAAAGAACAGCAACAACAGTTTAAACAAATTGAAAATCAACTTTCAGAGTTGTCTAGTAAATTTAATCATAATCTATTAGATAGTACAGATAATTATTTTCGTGATGCTAATTTAGCCGAATTATCTGGCGTCCCTGAAGATAGCTTACAATTATATCAATCTTTAGCAACACAAGCAAATAGCAATAGTGAATATCGAATTAGTTTGCATATGCCGAGTTATTTACCGATCATGCAATATTGTGATAATCAACAACTACGCGAAGAGATCTATTATGCTTATGCAACGAGAGCGAGTGAACTAAATTTAGCTGGTAAATTTGATAATAGCTCGGTAATTAAAGAAATTTTACAACTTCGTCATGCTAAAGCCTCTTTACTTGGTTTTAACAACTATGCTGAATTATCTTTAGCTACTAAAATGGGCGATAATGCACAACAAGTTTTAGATTTTTTATATCAATTGGCTAATAAAGCTCGTCCATATGCATTGGCAGATTTGACAGAATTAACTGAATTTGCTCAACAACAGGCGAATATAACGCAATTACAAGCATGGGATTTAGCTTATTTTAGCGAAAAACTTCAACAGCATAAATATAGTTATTCAAGTCATGAATTAAAACAATATTTTCCATTGACCAAAGTAAACAATGGACTATTTGCTTTAATTAAGCAATTATATAATATTGAATTTGTTATCAATCCAAATATTCCAACATGGCATAATGATGTAATAGTTTATGATGTACTAAATCAGCAACAAGTAATTGGCCATCTTTATTTTGATTTATATGCACGAGAAGGAAAGCAATCTGGAGCATGGATGAATTCAGCTCAAGACCGCTATCAATTACCAACACAATTATATTTACCTATTGCTTATATTGTCTGTAATTTTACTAAGCCATTAGTCAGTCAACCTAGCTTATTATCTTTTGATGAAGTACAAACGCTATTTCATGAAATGGGACATGCATTGCATCATTTATTAACTACTCAAGATAATCCTAATATTGCAGGGATTAATGGTGTAGAGTGGGATGCAGTTGAATTACCCTCACAATTTATGGAAAATTTTACTTGGGATTATACCATTTTAAGTTCTTTGAGTGAACATGTTCAAACAGGTGCTCAATTACCTCTAGAACTATTTAATAAGTTATTAGCTTCGCGTCATTTTCAAGTTGGTTTACAAATGTTACGTCAATTAGAATTTGCCATTTATGATTTATGTTTACATAGTCAATTTAAGCCTAATCAAGATGATTATCAAACTTTATTAAACTCAATTCGTCAACAAATTGCTGTAATTCAACCTCCACATTACAACCGCTTTACAAATAGTTTTGCACATATTTTTGCTGGTGGTTATGCCGCTGGTTATTATAGCTATAAATGGGCTGAAGTGTTAGCTTGTGATGTTTTTAGTCAATTTGAAGGCTTATCAGGTGAACAATTAAGCGCATTGGGTGCTAAATTTTGCACTAAGATTTTAAGCCGTGGTGGCATTAATCCAATGATGAAAAATGTAACTGAATTTTTAGGTCGAGAACCACAAATTGATGCCTTATTAAAATATTCAGGAATAAGCAATTAATTTCATTGTATAACTCAATAGCTAAATATTTGATTAATCTAACTCCTTATATCTCCGCTATTAATAGCGATGGTTTATGGAGTCTTTTGCTAAATTCTTTGGCATTGTTTATAAATGATAAGTAGATAGTTATTCCACTTAGCAATTAATGGTTTTATTACTGATTTATTCTCTTTACATATTGAGATATTCACTATTTATCTATTTTATTTAGATTATGAGTTGCAATTTCAACATGAAATATCTTTATTTAACAATGCCAATTTAGCTATTTTAAGTACAAAATTAACTCAGTGTAGTAAATTTACCACACTAATAATTTGAGTTTCTGTAATGTTATAACCAATTGATCTATTTCTTAATTTATTTTATTAAAATTAAGAACTGTTACAAAGCAATAAAATCATTAGCTTTTAGCTTTTTATAATTGTTTAACAAAATTCAACTATGTTATAATTCAAGCATTTTGTTTAATGTTTATACTCAATCAAATTGAAGCTTCATAAATTTTATTTAGATTATGCTAATTAATGTGTTTAAATTAGTTTGCGAATAAATTTTTTTAGGATTTTTCAACTTGTTTGAGTATAATCACACAGAATAAAATTATTTTAATTAGGAAAAGAGTAATGTTAAAAAAATTAAGTTTCGCTTTAGGTTTAGCCTCATTAATTGGCATGGCAGTAGCCGATAATAATTCAGGTGCATATATCAATTTAAATAGTGGATTTGCAACTTCTGCGTATTTACCAACTGGTGAATGGATCGGCAATTTAAATGCAGGTTATAATTTTAACCGCTATTTTGCTGTTGAAGGTGGCTATAATATTATGGCAGGTTCACAATTTGATGCAACTGCAAGTACCAATATTTTTGATGCGGTAGCTAAAGGAACATTACCTTTATTTAAAGATTTTGATTTATATGGTCGTGCAGGTTTAGGTTGGGGAATTACGGGACATTCAGGTACGCCTAATGTAGCTAATTGTGTATTATGTACTCAAGCTAATAACGGTAATTTTATGCTTGGTTTAGCAGGTGCTGGTGCATCATATGAATTAAGCAAACACTTTGAATTGCATTTAGAAGATACAATGTATATTCCATTTACTAGTAGTGCAACAGGTGCAATTAATGCGGTTACCTTTGGTGTTCAATATAATTTCTAAACTATAAAATAACGATGGAGATAACTTAATGAAGAAATATACTTCTATTAATAAAAAAATGCGTTTAGGTTTATCTAGCCTAAGCGTGGCAATTTTAAGTGCTTGTGGTGGCGGAGCGTGTCCACCAAGTAATTAATAATACTGCTGATTTGACCTTAGCCATTGAGGCACCAAGTCAATACCCTGCTGGTTTACCTGTAGCAATTGATGCAAAATTAACAATGACTAATACCTCAACTGTTGATGCAACTAATTTGGTTTATAATATTCCAGCAGCTGGTCAAGATGGCAATAATACAGGTGTGACTATTACACCAAATGCAGGTATTGGCAGCACATCAGGAGATTGTACCAATATTAAAGCAGGTGCTAGTTGTACATTTACTGCAACTATTGCACCTAATGCTAAACCTGGTAGTTTCACGGTAACTGCTACACCAAACGGTAGCACTACACAATCAACTAAACAAATTAAGAATGGTAAAGTAGTAACTGGCGGTAGTATTTCAGTTACGGCAAATCTTGGTTTAGTTGATGTACCTAGTACCAATAATGTTTTTTATATTTTACCTAGTGATCAAGTGCTTCAGGGTTCTGAAACTAAAACTACTGATGCTTATGTTTCAGTATGGGTTAAATCGGCAACCGAAGGTTTAAGTCAAATTAAACTAGTTGATGAATCAGGTAATGCATTAAGTTACACAGCAGTTGGCACAGAAAATTTCGCAACGAATAGCATTAATACCTATAAAGTAACTATTCCTGCAGGTAAAACTTTACAGCATATTCAAGCATTAGCTTATAATGCAGAAAATGCTAAGTTATGTAATCTAAATACTGGAGATAATAGCAACGAGTCCAGCACATGTTCCAACGATGCTGATGTCAATTTAGCTAGTAGCGGTGTAGGTATTTTAAATATTCAGCCGAATTATTTTAAAATGAGTGAAAGCTATACTTCACAAGTAGTAACTTTATTTAATATTGGTTCAGCAACCATTAATAATCTTACTTTACCTAGTATAGATGGTACACCATTTACCATCACTAATAATAACTGTAGCAATAATAGTTTAACTGTCGGTTCGAGCTGTACTATCACATTAAATTATTCAGGTAGTGGCAATGGTCAACATAGCTATATAGTTAATTATAATAATGGTAATAGTGATGTTAATACTGCGGTAACTATTCCTTATGGTAGTCAGCAACAAATTGGCGTTTTAAGTACTTCACCATCATCTATTAGTTTGAGTTCAGTAAATCGTAATCAAACTATTAGCATAGAAAATACTGGAAAAGCTAATATTACCAATCTAGTTTTACCAACGTTGAGTTTACCATTAGAACAAGTTTCAACTACTTGTGGTAATAGTTTATCTGTAGGTCAAAGTTGTACTTATACGATTAAATATACTGGACCAGCTTCTGCAAATAATACATCTATTGGATTTGACTATCATAATGGAGCATCAACTCAACAAACGCAAGTTGCAATTGATTGGAGTCAACTAAACCTATATACTTACGTAGCCAATGCGGATAATGTTCTAAAATGTCTTATCAGTGAAAGTGGTGTATTAAGTTCTTGCACCATTACTCCTGCAATAGATGCACCAGAATGGACTCCAATGAATATTGTGAAAGAGACAGTTAATAACGTAGAATATGCATATATAGCTGGAGATGATGGTGTACATAAGTGTTCCGTTGATAATTCTACAGATGAATTAACTAACTGTAATCAAGTAGAATCAAATATAACTGATATCCATGATATTGAATTTGCAACAGTTAATGGTAACAAATTTGTATATCTAGTTCCTAGTGACTATGCTACTGAACTTTACTATTGTTCAGTATCTAATGATGGTACATTTGGTGAGTGTAAATATGCTTTAGAAGATAGTGATATGGCAATTTCAGGTGTGACCTTAGCTACTTTTGCTGGTAAACAATACGCTTATTTATCTAATTATGGTTATGGCAATTCAGTATGGAAATGCCCAGTAAACAATGATGGTACATTTAGCAATGGTACATTAAATACAGGAAGTCCTGATGGTTGTGTGCGATTAGATCAAGTAGATTCTAGTGTTCCTGCATATCCATTCCATATCCGTTTTAGAAATGTAGCTAATACTGATTATGCTTATGTGTCAGGATATAAGGGAATTTTCCAATGTATGGTGGATCAACAAAGTGGTAATTTCAGCGGTTGTGTTAATACTCCAGATCCACAACCTAATCCACTAGATGATTATAGTACAATTAATTTCCAAAAAATTAATGGTATTGAATATGCTTTTATCTCTGATGAATATAGAATGTATCGTTGTAATTTTAATACAATAAGTGGAGCATTTAGTAGTTGTAATTTACAAGATAAACCAACTACAGACTCAAATTTAAGTTGGTATCCTCATGAAATAATGTTTAATTAGTCAAAAAGCCACTTAGCAATTGTTAAGTGGCTTTTTTATTCTTATCTAGATGTGAGATTAGCATTTATCTTTTAATGCTATAATTACATAGAAACTATTAATAA
>JBDLTW010000071.1:0-7879 GCA_039805605.1 Pseudomonadota bacterium | reverse complement strand
AACAAAGGTTTTACAATTATTGAGTTAATGATTGCAGTTGCAATTATTGGTGTGTTAGTAGCTATTGCAGTACCTGCATATCAAAACTATGTAATTCGTGCTAAAGTTGCAGAAATGGTAACTTTTGCTGAACAAGCTAAAGCTCCAGTTACTGAATATTACCAAACTCGTAATACATTACCTAGCTCAAACTCTCAAGCTGGTTTACCAGATACAATGACGGGTACTAATGTCAGTGCATTATCAGTTGGTGCTAGTGGGACAATTACGGTTACTCCTGATATAGAAGGTTTGTCCGCAACAGAAACATTAGTGTTTACGCCAACAGTGAGTTCTTCAGGAATTACTTGGAGTTGTACTGGTGGTAATATGCAAAATACCTATCGCCCATCTAACTGTAAAATATAAATAATTATATCTAATTAATTGTTTTTAATTTGAAATTTAATAAGGAAATTAAAATGACTAAAAAAATTTTGTTTTGTAGCTTGTCGGTTCTTATAAGCTCAGTGTTTGCAAGCAATACTGGGATATTATCTATTGAAAATCAGTCTATAATGTCAATACCTGTAATCACTACTAGTAGCAATAGTAAATGTAATTATGCAAAAGCGGTTCTTCCACGATCTAAAATACAAATACCTGTTAATCAAGCTTGTGATATGACAGTGCATATTGGTGATGGAAATCAAGATTTTATGCAAGAACAAATATCTTGGGTTCTTGATCCTAATAAGGGAATCTATCCCGCATCGTATAAAACTTTAAATTGCAATCAATCAGTTTGTAATGGTGTTCCTGATCGTTTTAATCCTAATTTATTTTCTGTTCAAGTTTCGATTAAACTTCCATCTTCTACCTCTCCATTTTAATTAAAACTGGATAGGTTTTCTCCATTATTTTAATTTTAAATATATTGATAATACAAAAAGCCTCTTAAAAAATAAGAGGCTTTTAAACTAAACTTAGTTATAGGACATCAGCAAAATGCGGACGTAATTTATTAAAAGTACGATTTCCTAACCAATAACAAACAAAAGTAAATATCCAAAAATAAGTCATTTGATTATAATAATGCCAAAATGGTAATTTGTTAATTAGAGTATCACGAAAACCATCAACAATATAAGCAAATGGGTTGATTTTAATTATCCATGCATATTGAGTATCAATAATCATAGTTTTATTCCACATTACTGGAGTACCCCAAAATAATACTTGGAATATTACATTAATGATTTGTCCTATATCAGGCCAAAATGGCATAATTGCAGAAAATAGCAAACCTAAACTTAGACTTAGAGCAATAATGCATAGCATAAAATATCCTAATTGCAACCAATACCAATTAGGATAATAACCATAAGCCAAACAAACGATTAACAATAATAACCAAAATGCCAAATTTACTAAGATAGCAGAACCGATTTTGACAAAAGGTAATAATTTTACTTCAAATACAATTTTTTTTACTAAAAAAGCTTGGGAAGTAATGGCATTACTCGCATTAATAATTGCATCATTAAGTAAAAACCATGGAACCATCCCTGCTAATAACCATAATAAAAAAGGTACATTAGAGACAGCACCAGCGCGAAAACCCTTAGTAAATACAAACCAATATACTGCAACCATAACTAATGGTTGAATAAATGCCCAAACAATTCCTAAATGATTACCTAAATAGCGATTTTTAAAATCTGAACGTATCAGATTAAATAGCATATTGCGATTTTTTACTGCACTTAACATCAATTTCATAGAAAATACTTTCAGTAAATTTTTTATTATGAAAATGCAATTATAAAACTATATTTATTTTTAAAAATATACAAGCAATGTATATTTGCTTGTACTGTTTTTATCCACTCCAAATAGGAGCGGACTTAACTAATTATAAATGTAAATTAAGCTTTATAGCGATTAATTGAATCTTCGATTTCTTTTACTGCTGCTGTTATATCTTCGATACCTGATAATTTTACCCATTTACCTTTTTCTAATTTTTTATAATTTTCAAAAAAATGTACAATTTGTTGAATTAATAATGCAGGTAAATCTTCTAAAGTTTCAACTTCAGCATAGAAAGGGCAAACTTTTTTAGTCGGTACCGCAATAATTTTTGCATCAATACCACTTTCATCTTCCATTCTTAATACACCTAATGGACGACATTTTACGGCTGCGCCATGTGCAATAGGATATGGTGTAACTACAACTACATCAGCAGGATCACCATCCTCAGATAAAGTATTTGGAATAAAACCATAATTTGCAGGATACGACATTGCTGAACTAACAAAACGATCAACAAATAATATTCCAGCATCTTTATCCATTTCATATTTTACTGGTGCAGAACCCGCAGGAATTTCAATAATAACATTAAATTCTTGAGCTGTTCCAATAGTGATTTTGTCTAAATTCATCTAAATTTTCCTTATTAATAACTTTATGTAATTGTAAATAATTAAGATATGTTTTAGCCATAAAAACCTGTTTAAAAATCGTATTGATTAACGAATAAACAGATTTGCGAGACGTGGTTAACTCTTAACACTAATAAATTTTATTTTAGTGTGAGTCATGTATTATAACATAGCTATTAGTTAAAAGTATTAGCTAAATTTATTATTTCAGTGTTTCAATATTCGTTAAGATATGTGGTTTATTAATAAGTTACAATTATGTCATACTAGTATACTATTTTGGTGGTGATGCTAAATATGCTAGTTACTTTTTGACATCCTCCCAGCCCTAAAGGGCGATGATTCCTAGTTCAACGTTCCATATCTAGTTGATTGTATTACTACATTCAACCCCAATAGAGGGAACTCCCTAGGCGTTAATTCCCGCTAGTCCAGCGGTATGTATATTTATGGTTGCATTTATATCACGGTCATGTGTTGAACCGCAATCACAAGTCCATTTTCTAATATGCAAAGCTTTCTTCCGAGGCTAACAAATTGAATAAAATAGATGTTGCCATTTTCTAATATGCAAAGCTTTCTTACCTCTTATATTCTTCCCCTTAAGGGGGAGGTTTTACGGCGTATTGGATAATAACGCCAAAAATAAAAAAATGGAGACTATAGTATACCTATGATTTAAAATAGGCTACAAAAATTGAATTGTAGCCTATTTTAGGAATTATTTTATTGCTTATTGAACTTTATGTAAAGTAAAACCAGCCATACAATCTCCTGCAGTCATATCGCGATAATACATGGTCATATATAAAGTTGTTACATTTGTAGTATTTCCCCAAATGCTAACATTAAATTTACCTATATTACTAGCAAAACGTGATGGAAAATCATCGCTATTAGTTGGCGTATAGTTATAGTTATATGGGTGGAAAGTACCATCTTGATTAAATAAAGGAACAATTGCTTGGTTAGAATTAGGACCACTAAATGTTGCGTGATAGCTATTATCTAATTGATCCGCAAATACTGAAACTTGAACTGAACCACCATACTCAGGTAAAAAAGATTGTTGAAGTAAATTTTGACAAGTTGTATTGCCATTTATTGCCCAATTAATATCACTAGAATTTAAAGTTTGAAATGTGCCACTTACTTGATCCGCAAAACTATTTACACTTACACCAAATAAACCAACTAATAATAATGATTTTAAAATTGCTTTCATGAATTTATTCCTAATAAAAATTTTTAGATACTGATAGTTTTTTACTCTGTAAAACTATTTGAATTATTAAGTTGTGATTATAACCTAAATCAAACAATATTTCTATAGTTATTTATGTATAAGAATAATACAATTTTCATGATTGACAAATATATTTAACATATGTGCTGTAGTAATGATAAAGAGCAAATACGATTGAGGATGGCGATGGTATAGGTGTGAGAATTATGATGGTATCCATAACAAGGGATTTAATATCAAAGCAGAATCAATTAAACTATTATCGGTAACTGGGAAGATTGTCGTCAGACGTGTACTTCTCATTATAAAAGCTAGAACTTCCAAGCTTATTTGATCTATTATATGTTAAAATTACATTTTAATTTAATCAGAAAGTAATATAATGTCATATCTTCCTTTAGTTATTTTTTGTTTCTCTACGGCAATCACACCTGGACCAAATAATCTGATGATTATGTTATCAGGGGTAACCTTCGGATTTAGGCGTTCCTTACCACATTATTTTGGAATATGTATAGGATTTCCTTCAATGGTATTCTTAGTTGGTTTAGGTATGGGAGAAATTTTTCAATATATGCCGATTTTACACATAATTATTCAGTATCTTGGTGCGACGTATATGCTCTATTTGGCATGGTTATTAATTTCTTCGGCGACTAAATTGGAAATTCCTGAAGCAAACAAAAAACCATTTACTTTTGGCAAGGCTTTATTGTTTCAATGGGTAAATCCTAAGGCATGGATTATGGCTATTGGGGTATTTGCGACCTATTCGCAATTGAATATTAATACATTGACACAAACATTCATAATAACATTAATTTACTTAATTAATTGTGTTATTTGTGCGACAATTTGGTTAGTTGGTGGAATTAGCTTAAGTAAATATTTAACTAATCCTTGTCATTTACGCTATTTTAATTTAACTATGGGTATTTTATTAATTCTTTCAATTATTTTGATTTTTGTTAATTAATTTGTGTAATTTGTTGGAGAATTTGTTCGCCAAAATTAATTAATTTGCTATTTCCAATACCATTAATTAAGCTTAATTGTTCTAATCTCTTAGGTTTTTGGCGTACAATTTCATATAAGCTATGATCAGTTAATATTGCATGGTGAGAAGTTTTATAACGAATTGCCGTAGCATGACGCCAATTAAATAGATTATGTAGTATGCGTTCTTCTAATTCAGTTCTAAGCCATATTGTGTGAGGCTTATTAAGTAGTTGTTTGTTCGTAGTTGCAAGATGAAAAAATACTTCTTGAGTACCGCGTAATATGGGTATTGATAGATCAGTTAGGGTAAGAGCGTTTGTTGTAAAATTAATTTCAATTAAGCCTTGGCTATATAGCTGACGAATATAGCGACGTAAATCTTGCACACTATATTCACTAGCTAAGGCAAAAGTAGATAATTTATGATGCTCCCAGATTTGCACATAGTTACTAGCTTTGCCACGTAGAATATCAATAATATGACTAGCTGAAAATTTTTGTTTGGTGCGATAAATAGTTGACAGAATTTTTTGCGCAATTACTGAACCATCCATTATCTGAGGTGGATTTAAACAAATATCACAATAACCACAAGGTTCTAAAGTTTTTTCACCTAAATTAACCAATAAAATATTTCGTCGACAACTTAAACTATCACAATAGTTTAGCATTTTACGTAACTTATCCAATTCATAACGTTTATTTAACTCACTTGCTTCACTTTGATAAATTAGTCTAGCTAATTGGTAAATTTCTTTAAAACCATAATTAACAATACTTTGAGCATATTGTCCATCTCGACCAGCCCTACCAGACTCTTGATAAAAATGTTCTAATGAGCGTGGCATGTCTAAATGATAAACAAAACGAACATCAGGTTTATCTATTCCCAGACCAAAAGCAATAGTGGCAATCATAACTCCACTACGTTGTTGTAAAAAATATTGTTGTTGATCCTTGCGTGTTAAATTGTCTAGCCCAGCATGATAGCGATAGTTTTCTATTCCATTATCATTTAGATATTGGCTAATTTGTTCTACCCTTAAGCGTGAATTACAATAAACAATGCCACTTTGTGGATTACGTTGTAAGTAAGACAGTAATTGTTGTTTAGCATTGCGTTTTTCATGAGTGGCATAAAATAAATTACTTCGATTAAATGAGGTAATAAAAATTGGAGCTTGGTGTAATTGTAAACTATGAATGATATCTATTCGAGTAAAGTTATCAGCAGTTGCAGTTAAAGCTAAGCGAGGAATATGAGGGAATAATTTAGTAATTTTATGTAATTGTTGATATTCTGGTCTGAAATCATGACCCCAATGCGAAATACAGTGGGCTTCATCGATTGCGAACAAACTAATTTTAATTTGTTTAATGAAATTAATAAACCAAGGGTTAACTAAACGCTCTGGTGTAAGATATAATAATTTTAATTTACCTGCTTTTAGTTTCTCGAGAGTTTCAAAATTATGGTTAGGTTCCTGAGTTGAGGCTAAAATAGCAGCTGGAATACCCAATAATAACAGACTAGAAACTTGGTCTTCCATTAGTGCAATTAATGGCGAAACTACTAAGCAGACCCCATCAAGTAATAAAGCTGGGATTTGATAGCATAAGGATTTTCCGCCTCCTGTTGGCATTAAAACCAAAGCATTACCTTGTGCAAGAATATGATCAATGATTTCAGCTTGTTTACCAATAAAATTAGTATAGCCAAAAACTGAACGTAGGAGATTAAGTGCAGGTGACATGAATTTTACAATTTAAATGTCCTCTTCGTTCTGAAGAGGACTTAATATTTCGAATAGTTAGAATGGAATATCATCTTCTTTTAGATCATGAACCATTGCGCTTGGAATATCATCTTTTTGTAAATTACTTGGTCCAGGTGAATTAAACTGTGCCAAACTAGCCTGATTATTGGCAAAATTAGAGCCTGGGTTTGTAAATGATGGAGTTAAGTCCTCAGGATTTTTCGCTTGGTGTCCATGATTATTAGAATAATTTTCAGCTACTTCAGTGCGTTCACCACCACCAATAAATTCAATATTAGTAGCATTAATTCGTAAACTGGCTACTGCTTTACCTTCTTTATTAATATACGCATTGGCAGATGGCGTACCTTCGATTAATAATTTACTGCCTTTACGTACCCATTTTTGTACTAGTTCGGCAGTCTTGCCAAAGCAACTCACTTCCATCCAATCTGTTTTAAGGTTATCTTTACTACCTGTATTTACAGCTAAAGAAAAAGTTACTACTGCTTCGCCACTAGTTAGATAACGAGTTTCTGGGTCGCGACCTACATTTCCTGTAACAAAAATTTTTTTCATGATGATATCCTTTTTATTATAATTAAATTAATTTTTGACCTAAGTTATAACCCAAAGCTACTAATAATAAGCCACCTACAGTGCTAAGAATAATGTTGCCAGAAGCATATAGCAAATTACCTTGTTGAATTAAGCGTAATGTTTCAATAGAAAAAGACGAAAATGTAGTAAAACCTCCCAAAACACCAACCAAAATTAAAGCACTTAGTTGCGGAGCTAAATTAGTCAATTTTTGATTGATTACTACAAATAAAAAACCCATTATAAATGAACCTAATAGATTAATAGTCAAAGTTCCCCATGGGAAATTTTTTCCTAATATTTCAGAGATAAATTTGCCTAGACTAAATCTAGCAACTCCACCAATACCTGCACCTAAAAAAACTAGAACTATTTGTTGCATATCGTATTTCTTTAATTTAATTTAAAAATTTTTATTAATTTTGTTTAATACATTTTTAGACCAGTATATTTGATACATGGCTATATTATACTCTTGCTTAATTAAAAATACAATCGTTATATGAATATTTTTTTAATAGTTGACATTGCTACATTGTTCTAATGTGCTAGGATTTGTAGTTTGCTTATTAAAAACAGTAATTCGGGATAAGCCACTTGTTTAAAAAGATTTACCTAAGTTAATTTTAGGTTTATTAATTGATATCCTAGCAGTATAGAAATAATATGTGCAATAAAATTTTTAGTATTTAGCTATTGTAAATAGCATAAATTTCTTATGAAAATCTTCTATTTTAACGTATAGTTCTGCATGATCCATATTTGTATTCAGTAATATGATTATTCTTAGCATTATATTGTTACAATAAGTATAATAATTTGGATCTTATTTTTTATCCTTATCCCAA